>JAGLBQ010000320.1 GCA_023146675.1 Cocleimonas sp.
GTGGTGTTTGTGGTATTGGTGATATTAGAATGTTAGGGCGTGTAGGGGGTAAATCATTTGCTTTGTATATGTTGACTACCGCTATTGCAATCGCAACGGCTATTTTGATTGCAGTTACCTTTGGTATCGGTAATGGCATGAATATTGAAACTGCGACTGAGTTTGTGGGTAAAGAGTCACCTCCATTAACACAGGTGTTTATTGATATAATCCCTAAAAATCCTATTAACTCGATGGCAAATGGCGATATGTTGCCAATTATTTTCTTCTCTATTTTGCTGGGTGTCAGCATGTTAATGGTGGGAAGAAAAGCCAAGAGTTTTATTGAAGGCGCTGAAATTGCCAATGAAATAATGATGAAAATGGTTAATATCATTATGTCGGTTGCGCCTTATGCTGTGTTTGCCTTGATTGCTAAGGCGGTAGCAACATTGGGTTTAGGCTTGCTGGCATCACTCGCGGGCTATGTAGCTGTCCTTGTCGGTGCATTGATGTTCCATCTGTTTATTACCTTGATGATAGTGTTAAAAGTATTCTCAGGTTTAAGTCCTGCCATGTTCCTGAAAAAAATCAGAAATGTTCAGGTGTTTGCATTTAGTACGGCGAGTTCTAATGCAACCATCCCTGTCACCATGAGAACAGTGACAGAGCGTTTTGGTGTTAATAACTCAGTCGCCTCCTTTACCGTTCCATTTGGTGCGACCATCAATATGGATGGTACGGCGATTATGCAAGGTGTCGCAACTGTATTTATCGCCAATGCATATGGTGTGGATCTTGGTATATCAGGCTATTTAACCGTCATATTAATGTCAGTATTAGCTTCTATTGGTACGGCAGGTGTTCCTGGTGTTGGATTGATTATGCTATCAATGGTCTTCACGCAAGTAGGTTTACCTGTTGAAGGTATTGGGCTTATCCTTGGTGTTGACCGCTTAATGGATATGATTAGAACCGCTGTTAACGTATCGGGTGATGCAACGGTTTCTTCAATTGTAGCTAAGAGCGAAGGCAAGCTGGATGTCTCTATTTACAATGATCCTAATGCGGGTATTCATGATAGTGATGAAGTATTAGAGATTGATGATTCTGTTGAAGCAGAAATGGCGGATGTACTACGGGACACTAAAGCGCGTTAGTCTGTAGTTTAAGTACTTATTATTTGCAATATTGAAGGCAGAGCTTAAAGCTCTGCCTTTTTTTTGTTAACACTCTTTAGCTCTCTTTAATTTTGGCATTGAAACAGGTATCAAAATGCACTGTATTTTTATAACCCCACATAGAGTAGAATGCGAGCCTTTATATAAACAAAGATAATGAAATTTTGAAGAAATACAGTGATCCACACCAAAAACGCGAAGCAAAAAAATATGGTCGTCCGATTCCAAGTCGGGAGTTAATGCTTGAAGTATTAACAAAAAGCTCCAAACCAATGGGCTTTAGAGATTTGGCAGATGAATTTGGTTTGTCAGACCCCGAAGATTTAGACCCAATGAAGTACCGCTTGCGTGCAATGGAGCGTGATGGACAAATTATCTATAACCGTAGCAGAGAATATATCCCGATTCAAAAAGCAGACCTGATTTCAGGTCGTATTTCTGGTCATCCTGATGGTTTTGGTTTTTTGATTCCCGATGATGGTAGCGAAGACTTATTTTTGCATGGCAAACAAATGCGCAAAGTGATGCATGGCGATAAAGTGCTAGCAATGGTTAAGGGCGTTGATCGGCGCGGGCGCAAAGAGGGCGCTATTGCAGAAGTTGTAGAGCGTAATACTGAGGAAGTTGTTGGTCGTTACTTTGGTGGCGAAGGCAGTGGGGTCGGTTTTGTGCGCCCTGACAATTCACGCATTACTCAAGATATTGTGATTCCTGCTGAAAGTAACCATGACGCTACCGATGGACAGATTGTCGTTGCTGGTATTGTTGAGCATCCTACGGTACACCATCAGGCAATAGGCAAAATAGTTGAAATTCTAGGTGATCATATGGCGCCAGGGATGGAGATTGATATTGCGCTACGTTCTTATGACTTACCGCATAAATGGTCAAGTGAAGTAAGTGCCGAGGCGGATAAGCTGGGTGATGAGGCGACTGAAGAAGATAAAAAAGAGCGCCATGATTTTCGTGGTGTGCCATTAGTTACTATTGATGGCGCAGACTCTCGTGATTTTGATGATGCAGTTTTTTGTCAGCGTGAAGGTGATAATTGGCGTTTAGTGGTCGCAATTGCTGATGTTTCTCATTATGTCCCCATTGCTAGTGAGCTAGATAAAGAAGCATGGAATCGCTCTACCTCCGTTTATTTTCCAGCTGAAGTCATCCCCATGTTGCCAGAGGCTATTTCCAATGGTCTTTGTTCGCTCAACCCTGATGTTGATCGCTTATGTATGGTGTGTTCGGCCCTGATTAATCAACAAGGTGAAATTGTTGAGTATGAATTCCTTGAAGGGGTGATGCACTCCTTTGCGCGCCTTACTTATAATAAAATGGCAGCAATTGTTGTTGATGAAGATCCCGCATTACGTGATGAGTACGCAAATATTGTGCATCATCTGGATGATCTTTATTCTTTCTATCATGTGCTACGAAAAGCACGTGATCAGCGCGGTTCAATGGATTTTGAAACCACTGAAACGCAGATTATCTTTGGTGATGATCGTAAGATTGAAAATATCTTACCGACAGAGCGTAATGATGCACACAAGATTATTGAAGAATGCATGATTACAGCTAATGTCTGCTCGGCACGTTTCTTAAAAGAGCATAAAATCCCTGGGCTACATCGTGTGCATGAAGGCCCTGATCAAGAAAAAATTGAAAAAGTACATGAGTTTTTAAAAGGGCTAGGGCTAACTTTAGGTGGCGGCGATAAGCCACAGCCAAAAGATTACGCTAATTTGTTAGCTAGTGTTATTGATCGTCCTGATGCGCACTTGATTCAAACTGTTTTATTACGCTCATTATCGCGTGCTGTTTATGCGCCTGTTAATCCAGATAAGCCAGAATCCACTTGGCATTTTGGGTTAGCACAAAAGGACTATGCCCACTTTACCTCTCCAATTCGTCGCTATCCTGACCTATTAGTTCACCGTGCTATTCGTCATATTACTCAAGGAAAGCCAGCAAAATCTTATGATTATAACCTTGCTGAGATGAAAGCTTTAGGTGAGCATTGTTCTACTAATGAACGACGCGCTGATGATGCCTCTCGTGATGTAATGGCATGGCTTAAAGCTGAATACATGCTGGATAAAGTAGGTGAAACGTTTACAGGCGTGATTTCAGCGGTGACTGGTTTTGGTTTATTCGTTGAGCTAAACGAGGTCTATGTTGAAGGCCTAGTGCATGTTACTGCTCTAAAAAGTGATTACTACCATTTTGATGCTACACGTCATCGCATGACAGGTGAGAGTAGTGGCAAAAACTATAATTTGGGTGATCCGATTGAGATAGTGGTTGCACGAGTTGATTTGGATGAGCGTAAAATTGACTTTACACTTCCAGAATCTGCTGATACTCGTCCCAAAAGAACTAAAAAGAAATTTAAGAAGAAAGCTAAGAAAAAATCTAAAGAAATAAAGTAATCTGCATGACTGAAAACTTCAGTTTTTCAGTCTGCGATAAGAAAGAGATTGGTGTAGCTACCATTAATCATCCTTATTTAAATTGGTAGTTCCTTCGCTCCTTGCTGTTCTCTGTTAAGAACTAGAGATATATTTTTACTCCCCCCACTAATCAAGTACATTATGAAAACAACCCTGAATGGAATTCACGCAGTACAAAGCGCATTGGAAAGCGATCCTGATAATGTAGTACAGGTATGGGTTGCCGAATCGAAGCGTAATCAACGCGTAGTGAATCTGGCGCGTGAAGCACAAAAACGCGGCTTGATTTTGAATAAAGCCAGTATGAATCAACTGGATAAATTAGCTAAATCACGTAAACATCAAGGTATTGTCGCGGAATATAATGCACCTAAATCGTGGGATGATAATGAGTTATTTAACCTACTTAGTGAGCTTGATGAGCCTGCATTGTTATTGATTTTAGATGGCGTCACTGATCCGCATAATTTAGGTGCTTGCTTGCGCACAGCAGAAGGGGCAGGGGTTCATGCGGTGATAGCACCAAAAGATAAAGCGGCAGGTCTTACACCAACCGCGCGCAAAGTAGCATCAGGAGCGGCAGAAACGATTCCTTTTGTGCAAGTAACTAATCTTGTTCGTACTATTGATTTACTAAAAGATGCGGGCGTATGGATAACGGGAACTAGCGATAAGGCAACTGAAGAACTTTATGCAGGGGATTATAAAACACCGACAGCAATCGTGATGGGGGCAGAAGGGAAGGGCTTGCGTCGTTTAACAGAAGAACACTGTGATCATTTAATATCAATTCCAATGGCGGGTAAGGTGTCTAGCCTGAATGTTTCTGTTGCGACGGGAGTTTGTTTATATGAAGTAGTAAGACAGCGCTCTTAGTACTGATAGTCTAAATTATTGTAGATAACGTCTCTACACAAGTGCAGAGACGTTACTCATAATGCTAATTAGTCTAGCATTGTTGCTCCCTTTTCTCCTCTCAGTCCAGGTTGTCCCACAGCTCCAGTAGGCTCATTTCCTATTCCAAATGAAAAGTTATCATCATCAAATTTATTGTTATCTAGAAATCCTTGGTCAATTTTTCCAAAGCCAACAACACTTCGCTGATAGGTAAGCTTTATTTTATCACCTAGCGATACTATTCCATCCGTATTTGTATCTGTTAGCTCAATATTTATAGGTGCTCCATATTCTTTTGCTCTACTATCTTTGAGTAAAGCATCTTCAATCTGTTGAATAACACCTTCACGAGAAGCTGGAATTCCTATCCATCCTGTAGCACCAGGAAACGTGTCAGCAATATAACTCTCGAAGGCTGCTCCTGCCGCCATACTATTGCTTGTACCCCAGTCAAATATTCCAAATGCGGCATCGACTGCACCTGTTGGAACATAGGATGATCTAGCGTAATTATTCAGCTCAGCTTTAAGGAAACCAACGGAATATTTCTGACCTTTGATTTCAACGATACGATCATCAGGGATAACCACACCATCAAGATGTCCTTTGCCTCCAATGGTAACGCCACCACCTGAAACAGCATCTGTGTTGGGTTCAACAATAACGTTATTAGCAATATTGTTAATATCGTCTAATGTCAAATGGTAGTATTTAGAACTTCCACCAATAGGGTCGCCACCTGTCGTGGCTAAATTTGAGCGTGTATAAACGACATCACCTACACTTAACTTGCCATTACCATCACGATCAAGAACGCCTCTAACACCCTCAAAATCATCATTTAGATTAAGTCCTGCACTAATCTCTTGTTTCTGATCATGACTCAAGGATAAGCTTGTACCGTATTGACCATTAATGTGATTAGCATTATCAGCACTGACCATCAATTGAACATTGATGGTTCCAGATTCTCTAAATAAAGTGCCTGTGACCGTGTCGCCTGCGCTAATTTTTCCATCACCATTATTATCTTCAACAGCAGCATTATCGATATTAAAAATAGAGTTTACTGATTTTTTCTGTGCATCAGATAAGTTTAATGTGCCACCATTTTGGCTATCAAGGTTTTTAAAATTACTAATGGAAAGGTACAGCTCTTCATCCGCCATCATTTCACTTTGATCAACAAAAATGGATTCTGGAATGCCTGTTTCAGCATTGTATTTAACATCAACTTTAGCGGCATTACTATCAAGTGCCTTGTCGATGGTTTTAAAGAGATCATTTATATTGAGTTTATTATATTCAGGTACAGCAGCTTTAGTACCATCAGCATATCTTGCATCGACAATGGTATTGCCGTTAATGGTTAAAGTAACGGGTTTGCCTGCATTACCTGCAATATTTCCATCACGTTTTAATGTGAATGAATAGTTTTCAGGGCGTGAATTTTCCCATTTTGATATATTTGTATCGTAATCAGCACGAGCCTTCACGTTATTATCGCTACCCTGTAAATATTGATCAATTTCACCTTGTGTCAATGTATGAAATTCAAGAGTACCTATGTCTCCGCCAATTGGATTACTACTAAAACTACTGATAGCGATTGTATCTCCAGCAGATAACTTTCCATCTGAATTGTTATCGAATACTTGCCCTATATTTCCATTAGCAACATTTAGCACGTTACTTAAACGTTGACGCTGTTCATTAGAAAGCCCCTTGCTAATATCAAGCAAAGGATTACTTCTATCTTTCTCTATAAACGCCATATCATCAGCAGTCAATATATGATCATAAGTTTCATTAGCAAATCCTTCGGGTCTCAACCCACCGACACTACGCAGTTTAACCGCATCACCAACACCTAATTTTCCATCTCCATCTTTATCGATAGTCATACCTGTGTATTGTATGGTTGGAGCGTCAAAAAGATTGGGTGGTGGTTTACGATTAAAGCGAGCACCTATTGCATCTTGTTGTTTATCGGTAAGTTCTAGCTTATCACCGATGTTGTTTATTTGTAAATTACTGGCAGTAATGGTTTGCCCGCCATCCAGAGGCATTTGGTCGCGGTCAATGGTAATCTTGGTTGGCATGCCAGTTTTATCATCATATTTAACTTCAACTTGACGACCTTTATCAATCGCATCTTGAATAATAGCGAATAGACCATTGACTGATTGTTGATTTTGTTCAGGTGGCTCTGCTTTTGAGTCAGCAAACTGAGCATCACTTACTTTTCCATTTTGAACAGTAATATCAACAGGGCGTGTTATATCCTGAGGGCAAAAACAGGAGCGGCGGAACTGGTAGCTATAATCCTGCACATCGCCCTTTTCCCATTTCTGCTTATTTTCATTTAGCTCTTTTTGTGCGTCGGCTAAAGCAGTACCATTAATAACAGATGCCTGTTGCTCAGATAGAATCATTCGACCCAGCTCAATTTCAGGATTCTTTTCTGCATTTAGTGGTCTTGGATCAGGTTTTTCAAGATGAATAGCAATATCACCTTTGCTAACTTTGCCGTCACCATTAGCATCTAAAATACGCACAAACTCACCACCTGTATGGAAGGGGCGGAAGAGATCCAAAGCGCGCTTCTGTTGCTTGCTATCTAACGGTATTTCTTTGTAATTACTGCCTTGAATAGCGCTTAGGTCACTTTCTGTCAAG
>JAGLBQ010000321.1 GCA_023146675.1 Cocleimonas sp.
TTTCGCTGCGGATGCAAAGATAGTATTAGGCGCGAATAGCAACGCACATCGTATTCAAGGAACCGCTGCATTTGATATTCCCAATATTCACTGGATGCAAAGTTTTGTGCCGCAAACGACCCATCTCTACGGTAAAGTTTCTAGTAACGTTAGCTTCAAGGGGCGTTTAACAGCTCCTAAAGTTATCGGGAAAATTGTAGTGCAAGATGCATCGTTAAAACTGCCCAAAGTAGGCACTCACCTTCGGCATATTAACTTAACGGTAAGAGCAAATGATGCTAGTCGAGCCATTATTAATGGCTCTTTGGTTTCAGGACAAGGTAAAGCAACACTAACAGGCTATGTCTCATTAAAAGACCCAAAAAAACTTAATGCAGAAATGCGCTTGCGAGGAAAAAATATACAATTTATAAATACGCATGAAGCTATTGCTCTGATGAACCCTGATATTACGATTAGAATGAACCCAAAAACGGTTGATATTTTGGGGCGTATTCATATACCCAATGCAAAAATCACCCTCAATGCAATTCCAGAATCGAGTATTGATGAATCTGAAGATGTGATTGTGATTGGTGAAAAAAAGCCCGATGGTAATTTCTCAGCGGTAAAAATGCGCCCCAATATCATTGTGTCGCTAGGTAGAGAAGTCAAGTTTCAGGGGTTTGGCTTGGATACTAAGTTAGGTGGTTCAGTACGCGTCACCCATAATCATCAAGTCATTGTGACGCAAGGCAGTATTAAAATAAATAAAGGGCGTTATCAGGCATATGGTCAAAATCTAACAATCAATAATGGAAGACTCGTCTTTAACGGACCGCCAACAAATATTGGCATGGATATAAAGGCTGTGCGTAAAGTGGATGATATTAATGTAGGTATTCATCTGACAGGCACACTGCGTAAACCTAAAACAAAACTATTCTCCTCACCCAACCTGTCTGAAAGTAATATTTTAAGCTACCTGTTAACAGGGCATAGCATGGATGAAATAACAGGCAGTCAAACTGCCTTATTAATGCAAGCAGTACGCAGTATGAACGTAACAGGGGGTGATGGGCTTGTGCGTAATATTGGCAACTCACTTGGGTTGGACGATTTAAGTATTATTCCCAAAGATGATTTGAAAAAGAGTGAATTACGCTTAGGTAAAAAATTAGGCTCCAAACTTTATGTGCGCTATATCGTGGGTATATTTGATGCGGCGCAAAAAATTGCATTAGAATATAAAGTGAACAAATATTTGAATTTAGAAGCACAAGCAGGGGCTGATGCGCAGAGTTTGGATTTGATTTATCAGGTTGAAACGGATTAATTTACATCATTCCCTCCCCCAGTTGATAATTCTATTGTCACTTTTTCGCTATAATTCATAGCAATCATTATTAGCCACTTCTGACTCAACTTTCCACGATAAAATTCAGCAATACCAAGACTCATTTCTAACACCAACGTTTGATACAGCAGAGATCATTTCATGATTCTTTTCGTCTATTTAATAATAGCGGATATGATTTTTCATCTGACAAACAATTAAGCACTATCATTCCGAATAGTCTTAATATATGACCGATAGTCATAAATATGACTAAAATACTTAGTGCTTATTAAAATCTTTTATATAAAGAGAAGATAAATGGATAATATTACCTAGGAAGAGTGTCATGAAAAACATCATAGAATCATCATTTTTTGGCGTTAAAAAACAGTTATTATTTGTTCTATTTTTATCCTTCTGTGCTATTGAAGGGCAATTTCCCATTGCTAATGCTCAAATTCAACTTCTCCCCTTGGCATCAAGAACAGACCTCCTTCGAACTAATATAGCGCTTTCCCTTAACGGTGTTCGCTCTGTTGCCTCACAATGCTTTCAATGTCATGGAACAAATGGGCATTCTAAAACAGGTATTCCTACCTTAAATGGGCTGAGTGATGAAACACTTATTCAGCTTATTAGTGCACGAAAAACAAATAATGATGCTGATGATTTAATGCATAAACAGGCTGGTGCTTACACTAATGCTGAAATTGCAGTGATTGCATCTTATATTTCTAGTTTACCCAAAGAGGCGAGTGAGTAAATTATGTCAAATAAAAAACAAGGGTTATCACGTCGGCATTTCTTACAATTAATGGGATTAGGGGCAGGAATAGCAGCCGTCCCGATCATAACGAAGGCAGCACAATCACGCCCTCATATTATTGTGGTTGGAGGAGGCTTTGCAGGTGCAACGGCTGCAAAATATCTTCGCCATTGGTCAAAAGATGTTGATGTTACCCTGATTGAAGCCAATGCAAGTTATCAATCACCGATCTTGAGTAATCTTATTCTTAATGGGCAACGTAGTTTAAAACAGCTTAACTTCAGTTATGACAAACTGGTAAAAAACTATGGCGTTAAAATAGTTCAAGGCAACGTTAAAAAGATACATAGTGGGAAAAAATTTGTTGAATTAGAAGAGGGTAAGAAGTTATCTTATGATCGTTTGATTCTTGCACCAGGTATCCAATTTATGGATATAAAAGGATTAGATCGAAAAAAAGTACTTCATGCATGGCTGCCAAACAACGAAATATTACAATTAAAAAAACAAGTGTTATCCATTAAAAAGGAAGGTGTTTTTCTCATTTCCATTCCTAAAAAACCTTACCGATGTCCTCCTGGTCCTTATGAACGAGCTTGTGTTGTTGCTGATTACTTTAAACGAAATAAATTAGGCGGGAAGGTTATTGTGCTTGATGCTAATGCAAAAGTAACCGTGAATGCCAATAATTTTATGCGTGCCTTTTATGAAACCTATAAAGATATTGTTGAATATATTCCACAAGCATCTGTAGAAGAGGTTGATTCTGATAAGGGTGTTGTTGTTACCGATGTTGAAGACTATCGCGCTGATGTTCTTAATATTATCCCCCCGCATCAAGCAGGTGCTTTAATTCATGACAATGGACTCGCTAACGATAAAAGTAAACGCTGGGCTGCTGTAGACCCTTTAAGCTATGAATCAACAGAAACACCTTATATTCATATTATCGGTGATTCTCAAGGCACAGGGCAGCCTAAAGCAGGTCATATTGCAAATTCAGAAGCAAAAATATGCGCCGATGCGGTACTACGTTTACTCTCTGGAAATTCACCTTATTATTTTCCAAGAACAAATTCAGCGTGTTATACCCCGATAACAAACAAGACGGCAACGTGGATAACCTCAACGTATGCATATGATCTTACCAGTAACAAAATGAAGTTAATTAAAGGGTCTAATGGGACGTCTAAAAAGCCGACTGAAGCAAACTACCAACGCATGTACGACTGGGCTAATAGCTTATTTGGAGATACTTTTTCGTAAACAGTAAAAGAAAGAAAACACCTGATTTCTCTTTCCATCGATAACACAATCGTGTTCGACCGTAATAAGATTCTTTTTCATCACACCACTCTGCCAAAAAACTAAGGTTTCTTTCTTATTTTTATGTAAAAGGCTGGGTAGTTGATGTTCACATATAATATTTTCTAAGTGACTGATATTAAAAATTTAAATTGGTTGTGATATTTATGGTTTATAGCCTTTAATACAGAAAATGATACCGATGAATAAGAGGTGTCTTAACTTTTTTATCGATTGCTATATAACAACATCACACCAAAAAGTAGTAACCTCAAATATAAAAAGGAAATAAGCCATGACAAATCATATGAAATTTTCTATTTTAAGTATTTCTATCATTGGTTTGCTAATGGGTTGTAGTCAGAGGCAAAATACTGAAAATAATTCTTATGTAGAAGCGAAACAATGTTATAAAAAAATTAAAGTTTATGATCAATATAAAACACTATCTAAAAAAGTATTAGTGAGCAAAGCGAGAAGTAAGCGTGTCTTTGTTCGCAGAGCACAATATGGTTGGAGCACTAAAAAAGTAATGGTTAAACCTGTTACTTATTCCTATCAGTATGTTCCTGCACAGTACAAAAGGGTAAAAGAACGTATTATGACGAAGCCAAGTTATTATACTTGGAGAAAAGGCAAAGGAAAAATCACAAGAATTGATCATTTGACGGGAGAAGTCTTGTGCAAGGTTAAAATCCCTGCGGCTTATAAAACAGTTTTCCGAAAAGTATTAGTTCGTCCTGCTCATAAAGTAAAAAAAGCACATCCTGCAATTTATAAGCAACAAAAACAACGTAAATTAATTTCTCCCGCACAGTATAGAATCGAAACTGTTCCCGCTCGTTATATTACACAAAAGTATCGTGTAAAAATAAAAACAGCTAAAGTAATTTCAAAGCCTGTCGCATGTAAAAAAGTAGTATCTTTACATAGAGAAAAAATAAAAAAACAACCCTATAATAAGAATAAACATTTTTATTCAAAAAGTAAAAAAGCGACCAAAGAACACTTAGGTAAGATACTTTTTAATGACAAATCATTATCAAGAAATAAAACACAATCGTGTGCTAGTTGCCATGACAGCAAACATGCCTTTATTGATTCAAGAGTTAATAAAACAAGTATCGATAGAAGTGTTCCAGGTGCTGTTTCTCTTGGTCAAGATGGAAAATCACTCGGTGATATAAATACGCCATCAGTCACTTATAAGGCATTTAACCCTAACTTTCATTTTGATAAATCAACAAATGCATTTAAAGGGGGGCTCTTTCTGGATGGAAGAGTAGAAGATCTTATAGAGCAAGCAGGAGGTCCCTTTTTAAATCCTGTTGAAATGCAAAATACAAAAAAGAATGTTGTTGCTATGGTTAAGAAAAAATATGCTTATACCATGCGTTCACTCTATGGTGATGCTATATTTCAGAATACAGATAAAGCCTATCATGCCATTACCGATGCGATTGCAGCTTTTGAAAAAACAGATGTATTTTCACCTTTTGATTCAAAATTTGACCGTTATCTTCGAGGTAAAGCAGCATTAACTCACGCAGAACAACGCGGTTTATCACTTTTTAAAAATAAAAAGAAAGGAAACTGCGCTGCTTGTCATCCTGTTCCTGTTTTATATGAGTCTAAAACAAAACGTTTATTTACTAACTTTACGTATCATAATTTAGGTACACCAAAAAACAGACGTGTTCGCTCAATGAATTATAAAGGACTAGCTTTTGTCGATAACGGTGTATTTGCTAATCCAAAAGTCAATAATCCAAAGTTCAAAGGAGCCTTTAGAACATCAGGTCTTCGTAATGTTGCGGTAACAGCACCCTATATGCATAATGGAGTATTCAAAAAACTATCAACCGTTATAGAGTTTTATAACACAAGAGATGTTGTAGGCGCTATAAATCCAGAAACAGGCAAAGCTTGGAGACATGCAGAAGTTGATAAGACAAAGAATATTGATAAAATGGGTAATCTTGGTTTGAGCCATCAAGACGTTACAGATATCGCCACCTTCTTAAAAACTCTGACAGATAAGCGGTATGAGCATTTAATAAAATAAGATGCAAGATGCACAGTAAACAGATAGCTCTAGCCTAGCTATCTGTTTGTATCATTTGACATAACGAATGAGATATATCAGATGGCATCCCTCATAAATTTAAGGCACAATTTTGAATATGTGAATGGAGTTTATCTCAGGCTACTACACTCAAATATTATTCTAACGCTCTATTTTAGCCCAGTAATGCTCTCGATTACGCCCTAAACTACGCAACTGTATGACTTTCACCTGAGCTTTCTTTTTAATGGCTTTTATCGCCTTGCTCATGACGCCTTTTTTGGGTAGTGCTACGCGCATATTTACCATTGTCGCTTTAACTGTATAGTGCTTACCAATTTCAGGTAATTTTTCTACTTCTAGAGTCTGACTTTCCCATTTGCTTTTAGCAAAACGCCCAAGATAAATCCATCCAGTTAGTATTTTTTT
>JAGLBQ010000322.1 GCA_023146675.1 Cocleimonas sp.
CGTTATTTTTCTGCTCAGGTTTATCACTATTGTCAGTAGCTTTTTCTCTGCTTGTGACCTTGGGAGGGCTACTAACTTGAACTTGTGCTGATGAGGTTTCTTGGGGCTTAATTTCTTGATTAGATGAGTGCATAACATCTAGCATTAGTGTTTGTATCTCTTTGTTTGATAAGACCTCCACTAACGGTGTTGTTTCTTTATTCTTAACTGTTTGTATTTTTACACTCGTTGTGGGTGTTTTATTTGGTATTGGTTGAGGTGATTTTTGTTTCTCTTTATTTGGGTTATTTGTTAATTTATCTTTGAAAGTAACAAGAGGTTGTACAGCAGTAGCCTTTATTGTTTTTTTTTCTTCTTTTTTTGATTTTGCTATTCGTTTATTGCTGGAAATATTAACAGGTTGCTCCGCTATGGTATCTTTTACTGATCTTTTTCTCACCTCCTTATCCTGACCTGCATCCTTTGGTTCCTCTTCTTTGTGTTTGGATTTCCCACTCAAAATAAGCAACTGGTTTATAACGGCTTTACGAACATTACTATCCTTATCATCCTTATTTTCAGCATAAGAATGCGTAGTAAAAGAGATCATAATTGTGATCGATAAGAGGGGGAGTATAAAGTGAGATCCTTTATGGAAACGAGAGATCACTTCATTGATCGTGCGTGTTGTAAACATTATTAGCTGCCTAAAAATAATTTAATTGCCTAAATTTTATACTATCATGATTATCAGTTATTAAAATTTTATTTTAGTTATTTTCAGAGTCAACGATTAAACAGCTGCTCTGCTGATACCAGTCTTCCAACACAATACGCTTTGCTGGCATGTCATCCAATAAAAATTCATGTGTGGCAGGGCGGTGTGTATGCCCATGTATCAATTGCGTAACGTTAAATTTACGCATTATCTTTTCAACCTGTCGCTGATTAACATCAAGAATATCCTTTGGCTTACCTTTAGTTTGCTCTTGGCTGATTTTGCGTAAATTATCTGCTTCTTTAATTCGTTCCTGAATAGATCGAGATAAAAAATCAATCTGCCATTGTGGGTTGCGCAATATAATACGTAATTGTTGGTATTCAGTATCATCCGTACAAAGCGTATCACCATGCATAATCAGAGTTGGGGTACCATAAAGGTCAATCACAGTAGTTTCACCCAATAGACTAGCCCCAACCGCCTGTATAAATTGATCACCAATAAGAAAATCACGATTGCCATGCACTAAATAGATTTTAACCCCGCTGTCAGCGAGCTTCTTTAATTGTACTACAACCGTTTGCATCAGCTTGACAGTCTTAGGGCAAGCTTCAGGCTGTAGCTCAAGCACATCATCACCAATCCAGTATTCAAATAAATCACCTAGAATATAAAGTTCTTTAGCTTTGAGCTGAATATTATCAAGAAATTCAATAAATAACTGTGTAATATGTGGGCGACTATCATCAAGATGTAGGTCGGCTATAAAATAGGTTTTCATTATTAATAAGTATAATTGGGAGGTTGAAAGTAATAATCTACCCATAGTAGACTGATATTACTAGGGCGTACAACTATTCTACCATCAGAAATATTATCAACGTCCACGTAATTTATTCTTTAGCTCCCGTCGATGCGCAAACTGATCCCTATAATTAGTTGCAGTATTTAATATCTCATGTTTAGATTTGTTTATAAGTTGAGCATAATGATCCAGCATAATTTTCATAGTGGCATCATCAACCATTAAACGTGAGAAATTAGTTAACCTATCTTTTAAATTCAGGCGTTTAAACTGCATTCGATTAACATCAATAACCTTAAACTGGTACTCATCACCCTGTTTCTTAATTAAAATATTTCCTGGTGAATAATCACGATGCAAAATATTTTTTTCATGTAGCTGATAGGTAAATTCAGCAAATTTTTGCAATATTTCATGGCGGTTTGCAAAGTCCTCATCAACTAATAAAGGGCGAATGGTGACATCATAGTTAAAATGATGCGAAATATAATAGCTATGGGTTAACAATCCGTGTTGGAATTGTTCAATATAGGCGATAGGCTGTGGACAAAGCTCAGCACCTAATTTTAATGAGTAATCATAAGAGCGTTTAGCTTTTGAGGCGCGTAAATAACGATAGGCAAAGCGGTTAATAATATTGGGGATTTTAAATGATTTAACCACATAGTTTTTACCAGCAAACTCCACCACACGTATCTCATTACGCTCAGTGTGTAATATTTGTGATGCATTTTGAAAGTGTATTTCGATACTGTCGATTAATGGTTGTAACTGCGGATAATTTGGATGAAGCTGGTATTTCATATAGTTTTTTGGTTTGATAATGTTAAAGTGAGGATTCTCCCATAAGCACCTTATCTTGCCTAATCATCATTTCTTCCTGATTTCCTAAAGAATATCAAATTTCACAGCCCTTGATAGCGCGCATCCACAATGTATTTATTGAATAAGTACACAACAATAATTCTTGCTTTGAGACTTGAATATCCTACAATTAGAACCACTATTATATTGATATAAATGAAAATAAAAGGATAAAAAAATGTCACAAGAAGCGAATTTAAAAAACAGTAGTACATGGAAGCGTATACTTTATATGCTGTTGTTTGTGCTTGCGTATAGTGTTGCGGAGTTTGTTTTAATGGGCGTTGCAGTTGTGCAGGTGTTAATTAAGTTGTTTACAGGCGATACTAATGAAAATTTGAAGGTGCTTGGTAAGCAAACCTCGCTTTATATTTATGATGTTATGCTGTTTTTGACGTTTAATACTGAGACAAAGCCATTCCCGTTTTCTGCTTGGTCTGATGGAAAGAAGTAAGCATTAAATAGAGTAAAGCACCATCGCTTTTTGATGGTGCGTCCAGATTATTTGGCAACAAGTTCACTGGCAAGCTTAATCAGTTGCTGTGTTTGATTAATAAATTTCTTTGTGCTTTCACCGTGGGTATAGTCACCCAGAAAATATTTTTTTATCGTTTGTCGTGGGATTGCTTGTGGGTCTTGAGATAGTCCTTGTTCAATCAGGCTTAAAATATCATCTTTATTGCTGTCATCTATTATTTGGCAAGCTTTGATTATTTCAGGTTTTGCTGCAGCTTGACCTTCTTGTCGATAGAAAAAGTCAGTGATCATCATTGGCTTGTTAAATGCAAGAAAATCTACAGTAACGGCTGAGTTATCAAAAATAGCAAGATCTGCTAGTTTAAAAACACTGTTGATATTTTCCTCTGTCATTAGTATTCCAGAATTAGATGTGTCTACTAAGTGTTTTATTTCTTCATCTGCCACCTTCGTAGAGGCGTCTCTAGAGCCTGTATTAGGGTGCGGGCGATAAATAAGATAGTAGTCATCATGCTTTAGGATTGCACTCACAAAGTCAATCCCATAATCAGGTAGTGAGGTGTAGTTCATGGAGAGGTGAGTGCCTTCCCATGTTGGGGCGTATAGAATAATTTTTTTGTTCGGTGTTGGTCGTTCTATCGTTTTAATAAAGTCTATTTGTGGTCGTCCAACTTTGATAAATTGTTTCATATCAACATTAATCAAATTATCAGCATATTTTGTATAGGCTGCATCAGAAACAATAAACACAAAATCATAAGCTTTAGCACGATTACTGAAGGTGGATGTTTTTTCACTTTCGCCATGGTTGATATGCACATGTAATGCGTTGTTATTGCATAATGACTGGAAGTTTAAGCAGGAATTATTGACGTAAAAAATACATCTAAAATTATTAGTATCATAGAGTTTTAGCAAGGAATTCATTGTCTTTGTGTAGACGAGCTGGAATTGGGTGTTTGTTTCAATCCACTCATAAACACGGCTATCACGGGTTACGACTAAAATTTTTTCGATTTGATCCAATTGTTCTAATGGTTTAATCCATTGTTCAAATTGATAGATATTTCCTATATTTCCTGCAAAATAAACAACGACGTTAACATCTGCATATCGGCTATCCATAGCTAATTCTCTCCTATATTACTTTAATGACTGAAAGCAACTAATTTTGATACTTGTGGTTCTTTATGTTGCTTTAGAGAGGATTTTATCTTAGTGGTTGAAATACCTTTTGTACGGGGCAGATATTTGACATTACAGAGTGCAGATAAGGAGTCAAATTTCCCCTCCCAGTCATGTCCCATAACAAAAATATCAACATTATGCTGAATAATATCTTTATGTTTCTGTTCCCAGCAGGACTCAGGTATTACTTGATCAACAAAACGAAGGTGACTGATGATTTCTGCGCGTTCACTATAGGGAATAACCGTTTTTTTATTTTTTTGCAGATTAAATGTATCCGTAGAAATACCAACAATGAGTCGATCACCCAGCATTTTTGCTCTTTTCAAGATGTTTAGATGACCAATATGGAATAGATCAAAGGTTCCGTAGGTAATGACAGTCTTTAGTTGTTTCTGCATTAAATTTCCTCTTTTAAAGTAGGTATGAAGTGGCATTGAGAGGTGATGTCAGGCTTGATCATCACAACATTTGGTCGGAAAGAGTTCAAAAATAGTGGTGGTATTCGATATACTTTCTGTTCTTTAGACGTGGAGATAAGCTTCTTTAAATGATTCTCAACGGGTTTTATAGTGAAGAAATAGATACATTGATTAAGGAATTTTCTAAAGCTATAAGGGATCTTTATTGCTCAGATACTTAATAGTATTTTTGTGTAAAAATTATTAAGTATATCGAATATTTATAGGACAGATCAGCTATGTATAAATGGCTACTATTTCCATTACTTAACGTATCATTATTTTAATTATCTCTCAATAAATAAATTTTATATTTTAAGAGGTTGTTGGGGAGGCGGTAGAAAAAAGAGTCTTTTAGATATGCAAAATTTTGTTGATATTTGATTGTATTTTCACCTTTTAGTCTATTTTTTCTTCTATCAAGGTAAAAAATAAGCGAATAACAGGGGTCTATGGTTGTTTTTAGCGCAGCAGGAAGGGGGCGCCGAGAATTATTATCAAATGTCAATAGAGCCTAGATTAAATAAAGATTTAATTTTCAGGTGAATCTATATTAATATATAATTATATTCTAACCCGTGATTAACTTCATTTACCGCTATGACCTAGACAAATTAATATGAATTATTCAATGATACCAAAGCTAGTTGCCCATCGTGGCGATAATAAAAATTTTCCTGAAAACTCTTATAAAGGAATCAAATCAGCTCTAAAAGCTGGGGTTGGATTTGTTGAGTTTGATGTGCAAATGACGGGAGATAAGCAATTTATAGTCCATCATGATGCAGACTTGAATCGTACCGCAAAACAAGATGTTTCTGTCTTTGACCACTCATATGATGAGTTGCGTCAGTTTAGCATTCATGAATCAACCCGTTTTAATAATAAGCATTACCCAACACCAATTTCTTTGTTGTCTGATGTATTGATGTTGTTGCAACAATATCCAAATGCAAAAGCGTTTGTTGAGGTGAAAACGCAAAGCTTAAAGCATTGGGGTAAAGAGTGTGTGATGAATGCTTTGTTACGTCAATTAGAACCCTTTGCTTCGCAATGCATTATTATCTCTTTTAACTCATTAGCTCTTCGTTATGCACAACAAAAAAGTGAGATGGCAGTGGGTTGGGTAGTTAAATTTTATAATAAAAAGTCTCAAGCGAATGCTATTGCCTTTAAGCCTGATTTTTTGATTTGTGATTATAAAAAAATTCCAGTAGAAAAAGAGCTTTGGAGCGGGGATTGGAAGTGGATGCTCTATAGCATCAATAATCCTGAAACAGTGCTTTCCTATGTGCAAAGAGGAATAGAGTTTATCGAAACAGATGATGTGCATTATCTATTTTCATCCTTATTGCAGGAAAGTGCTGCTTGACTATTTGAGATTGTTTGCGCATCAGTAAGATTGTCTTTTTTACATCACCAATTTAATCTACTCTCGTCATTAGTCGCTAAATTACTGTGTCTTTTTAAAGCAGTTGACAGCAATCCGTAAAGTACGCGAAGTGTATTCGTGATAGATAATTTGATTTTAGATGAGTATTTTGAAAATTAGAGATAATATTTAAAATAATATTTAGTTAAATCAGTAATCTATTGTCATAATTTAGAATAGTATTAATTACTAATTGATAGTTATCAATGGTGGGCTAGGTTTACTAATATAGAGTGGGTGATTAAAATTTTTCTAGGGAAGAGAGGTTGTGTCCTTTAGTTTTTCTTCCTAATTACTGTTAAGAAGAGAGCCCCTGCCAATGAAATTAAGAATATTCACCTTATTATGTATCTCGTTAATTGCAGCGCCATTTGCTACAACAAGCTTTGCCGCAGATCCGCATAAAGATATTACCAATCTAACCTCTGATAAATGTGGCAAATGTCATGAAGAAATTTATGATCAATGGAAAGGCTCAATGCATGCGCAAAGCACCGCATTAAAAGACCCTATTCATGGTACATTTTACTCTGCTGTTGTGGGTGACCCTAAAGCGGAAGGTGTAAAAACAGGAAAAGGAAAATATCCTGTCTGTTTACAATGTCATGCCCCTGCTGCGGCTAAAGCAGGCTCTACCAAACTTGATGCGAAACCTGCTTACAATGAAGGGGTAAACTGCATTAGCTGTCATACCTTAACTAAGTTTAAAGGGACTAAAAAACCAGGGGGGGGGCTGCAATTAGGGATGCAAGCCTATGAATATTCTAAGAGTGCTTTACAAGGTCCAATGGGAACGGTTAAAGATAGAGATCATCTTAAAAAATATGGGCAAGATGTTGCCAGTAATGCGGGCTTGATGAGAACATCTGATCTCTGCATGGGCTGCCATGACCAACGTAATAATGGTAATGAAATTTCATTATGTCAAACTGGCTCTGAGGTTGATATGGCTGGCGGTTCTACTACCTGTCAGACATGCCATATGCCAACAACGGATGATGGTATTACTAACCATGCGATGATGGGTGGGCATATGGCGAAAATGGTTGCAAGAGGCTTAGTGCTTACGATCAAAGCGAGCAAAGCGGGTGATAAAGTGAAAGCAGTGGTTAAATTGCAAAATCTCTTGCCTCATGCTTTCCCTACTGGCGCACCGTTTAGAAACTTTTATGTAATGATTGATGCATTTGATAAAGATGGCAAAAAATTATGGAGCAATACTAAAAGTCATCCAATGAAAGATGATAAAAAAGCGATGTTTATGTACACGCTAGGTGATGAAAATCATAAGCCGACGTCACCTCCTAAAGCAACTCAGGTCTTAGGTGATACGCGCTTGAAGCCAAATGAAACCAGAGAGTTATTGTATGAAATTGCCAGTGCAGGGGTAGTTAGTATCAAAGCAACAGCTTACTATGATCTGTTATTGAATCCGATTAAAAAGAAGTTCGGTGATAAGTTGCCAGCAGATGTGAAGCAGCCAAAAGTGATTGCTAGAGCAGATGTAACTTTGTAGATTTAGCCGCTCTTACTCTTGGCTTTCTAAACTAAAAGCACTGTATATTGTTACAATATACAGTGCTTTTTTTGCCTATTCAGTTTCGTTTAAAGTCTTTGTGGTGGTAGCCTAAACGAAATAGAGAATAAGAGGATGATGTTACGCGCTATTTATAAACTTGGTTAGGGTTATAAAAATGTGGCTAATGGAATAAAACGTATTACATTTCCATTTACTCAAGGAAATGTTTTAGCTTTGTTCGGTTAGGTGAGGCAGGCTTGTTGGCTTGGTATTAAACCAACAACGGCATCGAAGTTTAGCGAAGCTAAAGTTTCTCCTATTGTAAATCCAAAATATTGGTTACACCTTGCAAAGTATCTGTTTTGATCAATCCACCCTCACTAGGAGGTAAATTACCTAAACTAGTAATACCTGTTGCATTATCTGGTTCACTATTAACTGCAATATCCTTGTAATCATCAGCAGAACAGCCTTGTTCTGGTATATTTCTTCCCAAACTTTCAATGCTACATCCCAAGGATTTTGCTGATATGGCAGTAGTTGTTTCAGTAATAGATTGCAACTCCATTGGGGTTATCTCCTGTGTGGAGGAGTCACTTATACTATGTAGAGAAGATAATGTTGCCGTAGAGGTAACTTGTGATACGGCATAGTCTTCATATAATAGTGAAATAAAAATGGCACCAACAGCAATGCCTGCAATAAATAGAAATGCGACAGAAATTGGTTTGCTAACATCCTGCTGATGTTCTGCACTGCTTTTATCAAGAAGAACCAGATTGTGATATTTTTTTTGAGTCGTCATTGTGATACATCGTTAGAATTTATTACTGGAGAGCCTAGGAACCTGTCTGAGAAGAGAAAGCCTAGCTCAAATCAGGCTTTTTATAAGGGAGAGTATTTCATACAAAGGGGTATTTTCAGACCATATAAGTCCTCATACAACCTTTACTTACAGGTGATTAAATATATCATTTGTTGTATACAATAGTTACTATCAATCGCTTAACTTATATTCAAACATACATATAAATAAGCAACAACAGAGTGATAATGAATCATGTGTAAGTATTTACTTATTAGGATCATAAGCTCTGCTGTTTTCAAAAGCGTATATTCTGCCGATATAAGGTTGTTTTTTCCACGAAAATCGGTCATCAAGCATTATGAGCTTATGAATTCAGGTTGAATAATTAAGTTAAAAAATCTATTCTCATCTTTTTTTGACAACTCGACCAACATATTAGGAATACACCCTTATAATGCCACCCCTCGGGTATGTAATAATTATGACAATCATTCAGTTCTTAAAAGTACAAAAATACCCCATAAACATTTTTCTTGTTGGAATGTTTTTTATCAGCCCTTCAACAGGCTTTTCAAGTGAATACGATTACCCAGACCAACAAAGTAACATCATTGACTTAGTAAATAACAAACTATATGACCATTATGCTTTTGATAAGTGCCGTTCACTTCAAGCTAAATCTTTTAATATGCAATCACAAAAGAAAAAGTTGATCATTATTGGCGATAGTCAAGGCTGTGATTTTCTTAATGGAATGATTGAAAATGGCTATTTGAGAAACTATCAGATTCAATTTCGTTTTATTCCTTATGCTTGTCAAAAAGTGCCTTATGAAAATATCAATTTATATATTAGCCTGAAGCATCAACAGTTTTGTATGACAACGAAACGATTAGACAGTTTGAAAAAAGCTAAACAGCAGGTGGCAAACGCTGATTTAGTCATTTTTGCTGCACTTTGGAAGCCAGCCGTTGCCAAAAAACTGCCTAAAATATTTCAGTATCTTCAAATCAAAAAACATCAACGTTTAGTTGTCATTGGCTATAAGTTTTTTGGTGGTATCTCAGCAAAAAAATATGCTAATCTACCGAATAATAAACGTCGTCTGACAAGAGTTAATGTCGGGAAAAAAGCACTTGAAATCAATTCTATCTTAAGAAATACCCTCGGTAATAATGTGACCTTTGTTAACCCCCATAAACTAATGTGTAACAATTTTACTAGTTGTCCCGTCTTTACCAGCGCATTGGAATTAATCTCATACGATGGCAGACATCTAACGAAAGCGGGTGCTCGTTATATGGGTAAAATACTATTTCAAAAAACACAATTAGGATCTATTTAATGGGCTATATAAAATTTATTGTCGCTTTTCTCGGCTTTTATTTTTATGGTTTTTGGACTGGCGTTTTAGGCTTTTTCATTGCTGGCTTTATTACTTGGAAGCTGACAGGCGGTCTTCAAGGTTATATTGCACGCAAAAGTGGTTTAGGGAATACTCGTGCACAACGTGCAACACGTCAGGCTTTATTCTTAAAAACCGTGTTTACCTTAATGGGAACGCTGGCAAAAGCTGATGGTCGCATATCAGAAAAAGAAATTGCGCATATGGAGACCTTTTTTGCGCAATTAGGAATAACGGCGGAACATCGTAAAGAAGCGATCATATTATTTAAGCTTGGCTCGGGCGACAATTATGATATTGAGCCTCTACTCGCGGAATTTAATAATGAGTGCGAAAAGTCAGCTGCATTAAAGCAAATGTTAATGATTTACTTGATAGGCGCTGCTATTTCTGATGGTAATTTGCATGATGCCGAAATGGAGCTATTAAGCCACATAGCGCGCTCATTAGGTTACAACGATGCACAGTTGCAGCAATTAATTGCGATGACACGCGGACAAGATCATTTCTCTCACGGAAAACAGGCGCCAAATAGAAGCTCACTCAGTGCCGCTTATCAAGCACTCGGGGTGAAGAAAAAAGATTCCGATGCAGTGATTAAAAAATCCTACCGCCGCCTAATTCGTGAGTTTCATCCTGATAAATTAATGGGACAGGGCTTACCAGAGGATATGGTAAAAAAAGCGACTGAGCGCTCGCAAGAAATTCAGACTGCTTATGATCTGATAAAAAAACATCGAAAAGCTAATAAATAATAGTAATGCTCTTTCCTACTCTGCTCTAGATGCCTTTCTCCTTTAAGAGTATGATGCTTACTTGTGCAATGGAAATTTCTTTTCCAATAAAACACAGTACTAGTCATTCAAAGGAGAATCTTTTATGTTTAAACCACTATTAAAAGTAGCGGCAATAGCAAGCTTGGTGCTGATGGCATCTAGTCCAACATTTGCAGCAGATGATAAAAAAGTTTATAAATTTAAACTGGCTCATACGTGGCCCACTAAATTTCCAATTTTTGGTGATGCTATTCATTCAATGGCAGACACCGCTAAGAAAATGTCAAATGGTCGTATTCAGATCAAAATCGACTCAAAAAACAAACATAAAGCACCGCTTGGCATTTTCGATATGGTCAAGGCAGGTCAATATGATATGGGGCATTCAGGTTCTTATTATTGGAAAGGAAAAGTTCCGAACACTCTATTTTTTACCTCAATGCCCTTTGGTATGACCGCTGTTGAACAGTATGCATGGTTCTATCATGGCGGTGGTATGGAGTTAATGGATAAAGTCTATGCACCGCATAATTTATTATCATTCCCTGGTGGCAATACAGGGAATCAAATGGGTGGCTGGTTTCAAAAAGAAATTAAATCCATTGATGACCTTAAAGGTCTAAAAATGCGTATCCCAGGATTCGCAGGTGAAGTGATGGCAAAAGTTGGCGCAAAACCAACCAATATTCCTGCTGGAGAGCTTTATACCGCACTTGAAAAAGGCACAATTGATGCGCTTGAGTGGGTTGGTCCTTCACTTGATTTACGCATGGGATTCCATAAAATTGCACCTTACTATTACACTGGTTGGCATGAGCCAGGATCTGAACTACAGTTCTTATTCAATAAGAAAAAGTGGGATGGCTTACCAGAAGATATTAAAGAAATTCTGCGTGTCTCAATGCGTAATGCCGCCTATGATATGTATGTTCACTCTTACCATGAAAGTGCTAAGAACTGGGCTAGTATGAAAAAAGACTTTCCTAAAATTGAAGTTAAATCTTTCCCTAGCGAGGTTCTTCAGGCACTTAAAGATGCTAATGATGAGTTGATTGCTGAACGCGCTAAATCTGACCCACTGGCTAAGGAAATTATTGAGTCACAGGCTGAGTATCTTAATAAGGCTCGTGCTTGGACTAAGATTTCAGATCAGTCTTATTATGAAACTATGGAAAAGTTGAAGTAAAAGCAACCTATTATGGAGTGCGAAGAATACACTGAAAATGGGAAATGCATATAATCTCATTTCTAAACCTTGTTTGGTTGAGGGTATTATTCCTTTTTCGTGTATTCTATGTACTCTGTGGTCTACTACCTTTTGGCTAGTTGAGGAAATCTCCACTCATGCCCTTACGCATAAAACTCGAAAAACTCATCAATAAATTTTCAAATACTATCGGCACTATTGCCGCATTCCTTCTGCTCGGCTTATTAGCCAATGTCTTCTACGATGTCATTATGCGTTATCTGTTCAATGATGTATCCATTGGCATGCAGGAGCTAGAATGGCATCTCTATTCTACTATTTTTCTACTTGGCATCACCTACACCCTGAGTGAAAATGCGCATGTGCGGGTTGATGTTATTTATGAGCATCTAAGCCCTAAAAAACAAGCCTTTATTGATATATCAGGTACTCTTATTTTTCTCCTTCCCTTTTGTTTACTGGTTGCCTATTACGGGATTGGTTTTGCACAAGAGTCCTATTCATTAGGAGAAGGCAGTGGTGACCCTGGTGGAT
>JAGLBQ010000323.1 GCA_023146675.1 Cocleimonas sp.
TGATCGTAGTAGGGACACTCATCTTTTTCACCATTATTTTTATAGTTTAAATAAAGATGCGCTGTCCTTGCGCCTTTATAAGTCCTTGTTTGCAATAAGCTTTTTTGGGGGTATTTGTTAGAGCTTTTTTGTTTGCTGGGTAAATAATGTTCCTCAATTGGGGGTAAAACGATCATGACGTGGATAAAGGGTAATATTTAACCGAAGACAGGCTGGAGTGATTAATTAACAACCAGTAAAAATTGGATTTAGAAGAAACAAAGCACAAAAAAAGCCCCGCTACTCTTTCAAATAGGGGACTTTTCATCTTTTTTATCTATATGTGATTATTTATTTTCATTAATAATCGCAGTATTTACATGGGCATTGCGTCTATAACGTGTTTTCATCTTAGCTAAAACAGCTCTAGCTTCTCCTTGTGTTGTATAAGGACCAATTTGAACGCGGTATAAAACCCTTCCATTCGTTTTAATATTATTTTGAATAACAGAGTAGCCTTCTGTCAAAAATGTATTTTTCACGGTATTTGCTTTTTGCTGACTTGAACTTGCTATTAATTGTACAACAAAGCCTTGGTGAGCAGAGCTGCCTGTATTATTAGCTGTGCTTGCATAATTACCCTTTGTATTGCTTGTATTATTATTA
The DNA here is from genome assembly GCA_023146675.1 of Cocleimonas sp. Classification (GTDB taxonomy): domain Bacteria; phylum Pseudomonadota; class Gammaproteobacteria; order Thiotrichales; family Thiotrichaceae; genus JAGLBW01. The sequence continues at coordinate 646 of JAGLBQ010000323.1, forward strand.
TCTGTGCTTGTATATTCACCCTTGGTATTACTTGTATTATTATCTGTGCTTGCGTAATCACGGTTTGTATTGCCTGTATTATTATTTGTGCTTGTATTTCCGCCTGAGTAAGCACTGTTATTCGTATTATCTGTAGAAGTGCCGCTGTCAGTGTTTATACTCCCTCCAGTGTTAGTATGTTCACCTGTATTCGTGTTTCCGCCTGTATAAGACCCCGCTCCGCCATTGTTATTAACGGGATTAGGAGTACAAGCCGTCATTGTTGCAGATAAAGTAGCAAGTATTAGTAGTTGTTTTAGTTTATATTTCATAGTATTACCTTTTAGTATTGATTGATAAATTTATTATTTTTTGGCAAATACAATTATTACTAGATAGTCACAAACTCTTGTAATCTACAAGATATTATAAATATTTAAATCAATAACTTAAAATTCATTTTTAGTATTATCAATAAGTTAAATTAAAAAACATCTGTTCAAATTAGAGAGCTTATGACTATCGAGATTATTAGGCAGAGCGGTTAAGACCCTACTTCATTATTTTCTTCCCTGATAAGTCATTTGTATTTGATGAGAATACTAATTAACACTAAAGAAAACCAATAAGAATGATAAGTGGAAGATAAGCGTAGCTGAGAATAACCTATAAGCCCTGCTAGAAAGGTGTGGTGTGTGTATTGCCCATTATTTTAATTTCCACACTGAGGGGTAGGATACATAGAGGAAAAAATAGTTCCTTGAAATATAAAATTTATTTATTGGTTAATGCGCTTTATACTGTGCGGCTTGCAATTTAATAGGATGTCAGCATGAAACCTTCTCTTTTTAAAAATATTTGCTGGGGTAACTGGCTATTTTTTATTATGGTTGCCTTTTTGTTTATTATTAGTGTCTTGAGTGCTTGTGGCACAAAAGGAGATCTTCATCTTCCCGATAAGCCGTCCAAAATAATAAATACAAAATAATAATAATGGAGGAGTGAACACTTTAGTTTTTTCGCTAGATGTTTAAGGTACAGTGACTCACTCAATCCTATCAAAATAATTTACCTGAGCTAAATCACTATGGATTATTTCAATTACAAAGATAATCAACTTTTTGCTGAAGATGTTGCTGTACAACAGATTGCAGAACAACATGGCACACCTTGCTATATCTACTCCAGAAAAACGCTAGAGCGCCATTGGCATGCTTTTAATGATGCGTTTGGTGAGCATCAACATTTAATTTGCTATTCCGTAAAAGCGTGTTCCAATATCGCCATTCTTAACTTATTTGCACGACTTGGTTCAGGCTTTGATATTGTTTCTGTTGGTGAACTAGAGCGCGTCTTAGCAGCAGGTGGCGATCCTAAAAAAGTTGTTTTTTCAGGTGTTGGCAAACGCAGTGATGAAATGCAACGAGCATTAGAGGTTGGCATTCGTTGTTTTAATATAGAATCAGAAGCAGAACTGGATCGCCTTAATGACATTGCAGGCAAGCTCAATAAGGTTGCGACTATCTCTATCCGTGTTAATCCTGATGTGGATGCCAAAACACATCCTTATATTTCAACGGGTTTAAAAGAAAATAAATTTGGTATTGATATTAACCTTGTCGAAGGGGTTTATCAGCGCGCTGCGGCAATGGAGTACATCAATATTGAGGGGATTGATTGTCATATCGGTTCACAATTAACCGAACTATCCCCCTTTATGGATGCGCTTGAGCGACTTATTGCCTTAGCAGAGAGACTTGAAGATAACGGTATAGCAATAAAGCACCTTGATTTAGGCGGTGGTTTAGGCGTGCGTTATGATGATGAAAACCCACCCTTGCCTGCGGACTATACAAAAGAGCTCTTTAGTCATGAAAAACTAAAAAACTATGAAGTATTGATCGAGCCTGGTCGCGCTATTGCGGCTAATAGTGCTATTTTAGTCACAAAAGTTGAATACCTAAAGCAAGGGGATGAAAAGGGTTTTGCTATTGTTGATGTGGCAATGAATGATTTAATTCGTCCCGCGTTATATCAAGCATGGCAAGACATTATTCCTGTACGCCAGAAAGATACCCTATCAGAAAAGCGTTATGATGTGGTCGGTCCCATCTGTGAGTCGGCTGATTTTATTGGCAAAAATCGTGACTTAGATCTTCAACAAGATGATTTGCTCGCAATACGTTCGGCAGGGGCTTACGGCTTTACAATGGCATCAAATTACAATACCCGTCCACGAGTGGCTGAAATACTAGTGGATGGTGAGCAAACCTACCTTATACGTCAGCGTGAAACTCTAGAATCCTTATTTTCCAACGAAGAATTAATCCCAGAATGAAATTAGAAAGCGAAATAGTAAATACATCAAAAAATATCACAAAAACCATTATTTGGATGCACGGCTTAGGTGATGATGGGTATGGTTTTGTCTCTTTAATACCCGAATTAAAGCTACCTGCAAACGCAGGAATTCGCTTTATTTTCCCTCATGCTCCTATTCGTGCGGTCACTTTAAACAACGGTCAGGAGATGCGTGCTTGGTATGACTTATTATCATTAGACCGCGGTAGAACAGCAAATGAAACGGATGTATTGACAACGGTTAGCTGGATTAATACGTTAATAGATAATGAAATTGCTAACGGCATCCCCGCTGAAAATATCGTCTTAGCAGGATTCTCTCAAGGAGGAGTCATCGCATTACAAACAGGTTTGCGTTATCCAAAACAACTCGCTGGCATTGTTGCGCTTTCTACCTACCTGCCTTTTGCTGAAAGCACCTTAAAGCAAACCACTGAGACACAGAAAAAAGTTCCCATTTTTGCCGCTCATGGAATAAATGATCCTGTGATTCCCCTACTGAGCTGGCAAACCTATGTGCCTGAACTAAAGCAAGCAAGATTTATGGTTGAAGAACATTCCTATACGATGGAACATTTTTTATGTGCTGAGGAAATTGTTGATCTTGGAAAATGGTTAAAGAAAGTACTGTTATAAGACGGACTATTCCAACTATTGCAATACATTTATACTGCCCAGCAAAAAATCAAAGACAAGGAGTCTCAATATGCCTATTAACCTTCAAGCCCCAACGTCACTTCAAACTATTAAAGGTATCTCCCTATCGGCTGTT
>JAGLBQ010000324.1 GCA_023146675.1 Cocleimonas sp.
GTTTTTACCGTAAATAAATTTTGCGCTGCACCTGTTTCCCTGTGTAGGGAGCATTTAGCGAGTGGTTATTCTCCAAGGTACTTATTAATTAATGCAGGCAATGCTAATGCAGGAACAGGGAAAAAAGGGTTTGATACTGCCCAAAAAACGTGTTCAATGCTGGCAAAAATGGAAAATATCAATAGAGAAGAAGTCTTGCCTTTTTCTACGGGAGTTATTGGAGAGCAATTGCCAATTGAACCATTCGCCACGCATTTACCCCAAGCAATTAAGCAACTAAAGGAAGATAACTGGCTATTAGCAGCGCAAGGCATTATGACCACCGATACCATAGCTAAAGGGGTGAGCAAGCAGATTAAAATAGAGGGGAAAACAGTTACTATCACTGGTATCGCAAAAGGCTCTGGAATGATAGAACCTAATATGGCAACACTGCTTGCTTTTATTGGCTGTGATGCAAAAATAGATGCTGACTTATTACAGCAGGTATTAAATGAAGCCGTTGCTGATTCTTTTAATGCCATTACGGTTGATGGTGATACCTCAACCAATGATTCGCTAATGCTATTGGCATCTGCTCAATCAGGGGCAGAAGTCACTACGGATAATCGTGATATTTTTCAGCAAGCAATCAATGCGCTCTGCCAGCAATTAGCACAGGCAATTATCCGTGATGCTGAAGGTGCAACAAAATTTGTCACCATTGAGGTAGAGTCCGCACCTGATAAACACTATGCACGTGAAATTGCCTATACTGTCGCGCGCTCCCCACTAGTTAAAACTGCATTATTTGCCAGTGATCCTAACTGGGGACGTTTACTTGCCGCAATTGGTCGCAGTCAGGTTAAAGATCTTGATGTTAGTAAAATTTCACTGTGGTTAGGGGATACTCAACTGTTAGCAACAGGTGAGCCATTAGATAGCTATACTGAGCTGGAAGGGCAGGCTGAGATGGACAAAGAAGAAATTACTATTCGTATCGCACTTAATGCAGGGGATGCCAATGCGCAGATTTGGACATCTGATTTATCGCATGAATATGTCACGATTAATGCCGATTACCGTAGCTAACATTTTTGTCTCTCCTTGAAAAACAAATAGGTCTGATTATTGAGATCTAAATAAACGTATTGATAGAGGTGCGTTTTATCCATAAGTCTGATCGCAACGGTGTTTCAATACTTAATGTGAAACATCAATGCAATAGAGAACAATACCCCTTATGGTTTGCATTTATTTCACTTGAACCTTCTATCACCATGAAAAAACTGAAAACATCACACCTAATGATCATCATGGTCATGCTTATTATTCTTAGCATAGGCGCAACAAAGTATTGGCAAGATATGAATTATCCTATGCGCCCTGTGTTTGTAGAGGTCGTTAATGCGACACAGAAACTGATACCCTCGGTGATTATTGAGCATGGTAATTATCAACTACAAGAAAAAATCTCTATGGTGCAATTGCGTGCAGGTGAAAAGCGTATTGTTGCACTTAATCATGAGCCTGGCTTGGGGTTTAATATAAAAGTAAATTATGCCGATGGAGAAGTCACTGAAATTTGTGGAGGTAAGTCAAAGGGTTATTGGTTTTATCGTGAAACAATTGTTGACGTGGGTATTTATACAACACCACTACGATAAGATTATAGGATAAATATGCTTTAAAATGATGTTTGTCAATGCCGTTTGTATAATTTGCCTGCATAGTTTTTGAGGAATGGTTTGCCATCCTTCCTAAACATATATTATAGCTAGGTAATATTATGGAATTAAGACCCCCACCATCACGTGCACAAGCAATGAATCTGGATACTGTATTATCCAGATTATTCTTACTACTTCTCTGCCTACTGCTTTCTGTGGCTTCCGTTGTTAAGGCGGAAGGCGATCCTAAAATAGAAATGGGCATATCAGAATATACAAAAACTGATCAGGAACATACCGCTGTTTCTAGTCCAAAGAAAAAAAGCACCTCAACCACTGATCACACGAAACTAAAAGAGCTGCAAGGTCCTTTTTTTAGTGGTCCAGATGTCACAAAAGCCTGTTTAGAATGTCACAATACCGCAGGGCATCAATTTAAAAAAAATAAGCATTGGACTTGGGAGTATAAAAACCCTAAGACGGGGCAGTTATTGGGTAAAAAACATCTGGTTAATAACTTTTGTACCAATGCGCGTGGCAACGAAGGTATGTGCGCCCAATGCCATGCTGGCTACAATATGAAAGATGAAAACTTTGACTTTGACAATGAAGAAAATATGGATTGTCTGGTCTGCCATGAATCTACGGGTAACTATTATAAAACCCCGACGACACAAGGAAGTCCAGCCTGTTCGGTGATGACTGATGGTCAAAAGCCAATTGATTGGGTCAAGACAGCGCAAAGTGTTGGCATGCCTAAGCGTGCTAATTGTGGTAAATGTCATTTCTATGGCGGTGGCGGTGATAATGTAAAACATGGTGATCTTTCATCCGCTCTCTTTAATCCTGATAAAAAACTCGATGTGCATATGGATGCGAAGGGGCTGGACTTTAGTTGTGTTACTTGCCATGTTGGTGAAGCGCATCAATGGTCAGGCAGTCGTTATGAAATGACGGTGAATGACAAAGTGGGGACGGGCAAGCCAGGCATGCCACGTGAGACCACGAGCTGTGAAAGCTGTCATAGCGCAACACCGCATTCTGTTACGACCATTACAGGTCATAAACTCAATAGTCATACTAGCAAAGTTGCGTGTGAAACCTGTCATATTCCTACCATTGCACGTGGCGGTGTTGCCACCGAAGTAGAATGGGATTGGCGTACAATGGGCAAGCTGAAAAATGGCGAAGGCTATAAGTTAAAGGAATATACCCAAGGTGATGGTCATCATCGAGCTACCTACAAATCGATTAAAGGTACCTTTACTTACGGTGAAAACTTAAAACCTATGTATGCATGGTTTGATGGTTCAATGACCTATACCACCATTGATATGAAGTTTGATCCTGCAAAAGGACCTGTTGAAATTAATGGGTTTAAAGGCTCACATGATGACCCTAATTCTCGGATCTATCCTTTTAAAAGTATGAAAACACATCAACCCTATGATAAAGGCAATAATACGCTGGTTTATATGGAGCTTTGGGGTAATACCGATAACGCCTTGTGGGGTAATTATGATTTTGGCAAATCAATTGAAGCAGGGATGAAAAAATTTAATCTTCCTTATAGTGGTGAATGGGGATTTGTAGAAACCGTTTCCTACTGGCCCATTAACCATATGGTATCACCAAAGGAGGATGCTTTAGCGTGTAAAGAATGCCATGCAAAAGAAGGGCGACTCAAAGATCTTGATGGATTTTATATGCCTGCGACAGGTCAACATAAATGGCTCGATATCATTGGTTTATTGGCTATTTTAGGAACACTCTTTGGCGTATTAGGACATGGAGCCATTCGCATGATGATGACAAAAAGGAGGAATAGCTAATGTCTGATGAAAATATAGGAATGCCAACCGCACCTTATACCATACAGGTTTTTAAAATCTTTGAGCGCATCTGGCATTGGAGTCAGGCGCTCTCTATCTTCATTTTGGTTTTTACAGGGCTTGCCATACATGGGACACATAGCTTGATGGATTTTGGTACGGCTGTGACGGTTCATACTGCGGTCGCTATTGCATTAATTGTGTTATGGGTTTTTGCTATTTTTTGGCTATTTACCACAGGTGAATGGCGACATTATATTCCTACTAGCAAAAATTTTGCCAGTGTTGCCTATTATTATGCCATTGGCATTTTTAAGGGCGAACATCATCCCTACAGAAAGACATACCGTCGCAAACATAATCCTTTGCAAGCAATGACATATTTATTAGTAAAAATAGTCATATTCCCCGCTATTTGGATGTCAGGAATTGCTTATTTGCTAATAAGTGTTGGATTAGGTGATTTTTTAGGATTTATAGGCATTGAGTTTATAGCAGTTGTTCACTCTATTGCTGCCATTGCGATTATTGTCTTTATTATTGCCCATATCTATTTGTTAACCACGGGGCACTCGTTCAAAGAGCACGTTAAACCAATGATCACAGGATACGATGAGGTGGAGTTAACCTTGGAAGAATTGTCCTATATTATGTCAGATGAGCCAGATAAACTAAAAGTAGATTAATTATCTAGATATGTCATTTAAAAAAATTTAACATATTTCTAGTTT
>JAGLBQ010000325.1 GCA_023146675.1 Cocleimonas sp.
TAGAAGAAATAACCAATATTATGCGCTTTGAATACTTCAATTAAACGATCATATTCTGCTTTGTTATCTTCCAAAGATTTCATCTTGTAACGACAAGAACCAAACGCTCCAGAAGGTGTATGACGAAGTGCTGCGATATCTTCATCAGACTCTTTGCTGGTATCGATAAGGTTTTCCATTAGCGCACCGATAATGCCATTCTGACCAGCGAAAACAGTACCAATTTTATCAGGGTGTTTACGTGCCGTTTGAATAACCCCACACGCGGATGAATTGATTACCGCAGTAACACCACCAGATTGAGCATAAAAAGCATTTTTTACTGCCATGTGAATATCTCCTATGTTTATAAAATTTGGGCACATCATACGCTAACCGTCTATCAATATGAATAATCCATTTTAGGTAGTCTATAAACTATTAAAGTGCCTTATTATGAATGCTATTTTTAACCTGATAGCGATACTTTTGACTGGTTGATGTATGCATATCAAGGTAGAATCCCGCAATATTACCCTTTTCATCTTTCACAGAATTCTAAATCATGGCATTACTTTCACTACAAAATATCAGCCTAAGTTTTGGCGGCCCTCCTCTTCTTGATGGTGTTAACCTCAGCGTTGAACCACGTGAACGCATTTGTTTAATTGGTCGTAATGGCGCAGGGAAATCTACCTTAATGAAAGTCATTAATGGTCAAATAAAAGCCGATTCTGGCGAAAAAATCGTTGAAAGTGGTGCGGTTATTACACAACTGGAACAAGAAGTTCCTCAGGATGTGAGCGGTAGTGTTTATGAAGTTGTTGCCTCTGGCTTACAAGAAGTCGGTGATTTATTGAACCAGTACCACCAATTGAATGAACGTGATGATATTGGCTCTGATAGTTGGATGAAGCACATGGAACAGATTCAGCATAAATTAGAAGCAAACAATGGCTGGCATTTTCAGGTCAATATTGACAAGGTCATTTCCTTACTTAAACTTGATCCAGAAGCAGATTTTGCCAAGTTATCAGGGGGTATAAAAAGACGCGTATTACTGGCACGCGCATTGGTGCAAGAACCTGATATTTTATTATTGGATGAGCCAACCAACCATCTTGATATTAATGCCATTCTTTGGCTGGAAGATTTTTTAAAAACAAGTTACAAAGGTTCACTGATTTTTATCACCCATGACCGTGCGTTTCTAAAGTCATTAGCAACCCGCATTATTGAGCTTGATCGAGGCAAAGCAACGAGCTGGCCTGGCGATTATGAGAACTTCTTACGTCGTAAAGAAGAAACACTACATGCCGAGGAGTTGGAAAATAAGCGTTTTGATAAAAAATTAGCTCAGGAAGAAGTATGGATTCGCCAAGGCATTAAAGCACGTCGCACCCGTAATGAAGGACGCGTACGCTCACTAGAAAAAATGCGCAAAGAACATTCTGATCGTCGAGTACAACAGGGTTCAGCCACGCTAAAAGTGGATTCTGGCGAGCGTACAGGTAAGCGGGTTGTCGAGGTTGAACACCTCACTTATACCTTACCTAATGGGCGTGTATTGATTGATGATTTATCGCTACTCATTCAGCGTGGCGATAAAATAGGTTTGATTGGTCCTAATGGTGTGGGTAAAAGTACCTTACTACGTGTCCTGCTTGGCGAAATTGAAGCAGATTCAGGAAAAATGATTGAAGGTACAAATCTACAGGTTGCCTATTTTGATCAATTACGTTCACAATTAGATGAAGAAAAAACCGTTAAAGATAATCTTGATAATGGCGCTGACCGCATTACTATTAACGGCAATAGCAAACATGTTATTAGCTATTTGCAAGATTTTCTATTTACCCCGCAGCGCGTTAATTCACCTGTAAAATCTCTCTCAGGTGGAGAGAGAAATCGCTTATTATTGGCAAAGTTATTTATTAAACCCGCCAATGTGCTGGTACTCGATGAGCCAACTAATGATTTAGATGTCGATACATTGGAGTT
>JAGLBQ010000326.1 GCA_023146675.1 Cocleimonas sp.
AAATTGATGAGTTTGTTGGTAGCTATGATGACTGGCAAAACTTAAACCCTAGCGCTGGATTGGCTGATGAGACAAATAAAAAAGCGGCAAAGGAAAGTAAGCAAGAGAAGCCCATTCAAACAACAGCACCCGAGCTAATACCCAAAAAAGAAAAAAAGCTTAGCTATCAAATCAAACGTGAATTAGAAGTATTGCCCAAGGAAATTGAGCAACTTGAAGAAAAGATAGAGCAACTACAAGAAATAATGGCTGCTCCTGATTTTTACCAACAAGATCATAAAAAAGTAAGCACGACGACGGATAAACTTCAACAAATCGAAACAGCATTAGAAAAGAAGTATAAACGCTGGGAAGAGCTTGAAAATTAATCCGCACTGAATGCTTTGGGTATTTTCACCTATAAAGATAAGGGTATTTATATGAATAAATATCCAGCTGACTATTCCATAGTGAATACGTTTCTCTTATAGTAAAAAGAGCTTCAAATAATTGATCTACCTGATATATATCAACACACTGAAAACAACAATTGATTATATTAGAATATACTTATACACAAACTAGGAGATTATGATGATCAAAACAAAAATTGCTTTAATTGCAGGCACCTTGCTCGCATCAATGCTGAGCTTCTCTGCACATGCTAAAGATGATGCAACAGTGGAAGTGGGTATCACCTCTAAAGTTAGCTCTGTGGATGTCATCCACATGGGCAAAAAAATGAGCATTACGCGTAATCAAAAGAAAGACAACGTAATCCCTAAGATTTATTCTAAAACATCACGCTCCTGCCCTCCTTTCTGTATTCAACCGATGAACATTGCACCAAATGTTGAAACCATTGGTGAACTTGAAATGCTAGGTTATTTAAAAAAATCATCTGCGGGCGCACCCGTTATGGTGGTTGACACCAGAACACCAGAATGGATGATGCGTGGTACAATTCCTGGTTCTGTTAATATCCCTTGGACAAAATTAAGTATCGAAGGCAATGATACATGGGAAGATTCACCAACTGCCGAAGAAGTTATCATAAATCGCTTTGGTGCAACCATGAAAGATGAAAAACTAGAGTTCAGCCAAGCAAAAACATTGGTTTTATTCTGTAATGGCGCATGGTGTCACCAATCTACTGTCAATATTAAGTTATTATTGAAGAAAGGTTATCCTGCAAACAAAATCAAATGGTATCGTGGTGGAATGCAGTCTTGGACTGGTTTCGGTTTATCCACAGTTTATTTCCGTAACTAAGCATTTATGTGAAATAATGCAAACATAAGCATACTAATCCTCGCGTTGCGGGGATTTTTTTTGCCCTCACTTTTTAAAAACTATAAATCCCTTATTATGATGTCTGACAAACTACAACGCTTTTTACTCGAAAATACCAATGTGCGCGGTGAATTAGTGCAATTAGATCAAGCATGGAAAACCCTGCAAGCAACCGCGTCCTATCCTACGCCTGTTCGCAAAACATTAGGCGAAGCACTGGCAGCGGTTTCTCTGCTTGCAACCACACTAAAATTCAAGGGTTCTCTTATTCTACAAATTAATGCAATTGCGCCTGTGCATTTATTGGTGGTACAAGCAACCTCAGATAATACAGTGCGCGGTCTGGCACGTTGGAATAAAGAAATTCCTGATAATGCAGAGTTTCAGGATTTATTTACGGATGGACGCATTATTATCACTATTGAGCCAAATGATGGTGGTGAACGCTATCAAAGTATCGTAACACTTGAGGGTAATTCATTAGCAGATAGCTTAGCCAACTATTTTAAAACCTCTGAGCAATTACAAACACGTTTATGGCTAGCCGCTGATGATCAAACCGCGACAGGGTTATTATTGCAACGCCTTCCTGACACCAATACTGACAAACATTCTATTGAATCTAAAGATGAAAGCTGGAATCGTGCAGTAGCATTAACTGAAACCATCAGTAGCGAAGAATTGCTGACACTTGAGCCCAACACCATTTTACATCGCTTGTATCACGAAGAGGAATTACGCCTATTTGATGCTGAAAGTATTGCATTCAAATGCCAATGTTCGCAGAAAAAAATAGAAAAAATGGTGACCTCTCTTGGTGCCGATGAAGCACGAGATATAATCACCCAACAAGGTAACATTGAAATTGATTGTGAATTTTGCAATAGCCATTATGCATTAGATCACGTT
>JAGLBQ010000327.1 GCA_023146675.1 Cocleimonas sp.
TCAATTTGGTCCACTAAAATAATGGAATTTCGCATAATCATTCCTGACAATGCCAATGAGCCTAGTAAAGCGACAAAGCCAAACGGTTTATCAAAGAGTAGCAAAAAGCTAATCACACCAATAAAACCAAAGGGAGCTGTTAATAGCACCATAAAGAGACGCACAAATGATTGTAGCTGCACCATTAAAAGCAACAACATAATGGCTATAAAAATAGGAACCACCGCCATAATAGAATCCGAGGCATTATCACTCTCTTCCTCTGCCCCACCAACGGCTAGGTGGTAGCCAAGCGGTAGGTTATTTTTAATGCTAATAAGCTGCTCTTGAACCTCAGCACTTACGGTAGGGGCTTGAGTTTCCGTATAAATATCACCTCGTACTGTAATGGTGAGTAAACGATCATTACGCATAATCAAGCCATCTTCTGTGCTATTGACTATCGTGGCAATGTCCGCTAATAAAATAAATTTACCGTCTATACTCGGAATTTTTATTTTATTAATATTTGATACTTGCTGACGAATGGCTTCATTATCCTTCAACATAATATTAATCGTTTGATTTCCCTCTCGATATTCACCAATAGGCAAACCATTTAATGCCATGCTAAGCGACTGATTTAACATAGCTTGTGTAATACCTAGTTTAGCTGCTTTATCACTGTCTAAGTTTAGTTTAATAATTCGATTAGGATTTCCCCAATCTAAATGTACATTGCTTAAATTCTTATTACTTTTCATTTTCTCAGCTACTTTATTGGCAATCAAACGCAAAGTGGATGCATCAGTCCCTGAGACGCGAAACTGCACAGGATAACCAACAGGCGGACCATTCTCTAAACGCAATGCACGCAAACGTAGGTGAGAAAAGGCAACACTATCCATTAAGGAAATTATTTCTGTACGCAATGCTTCTCTCTCTTCCAAACTATTTGCTGTTACAACAATTTGCGCAAAAGAATCATCCTCTAACTGTTCATCAAGCGGTAAGTAAAATCGCGGAGAACCTCGCCCTATGTAGCTAGCAAAGTTATCGACTCTATCGTCTTGTGTTTTTAAATAGTCCTCCATTTTCTTTGTTTCAATTTTAGTTTGCTGAATTGAGGAACCTTCTGGCAACTTTAGATCAATTAATAGCTCAGGACGTATAGAACTTGGGAAGAATTGTTGTTGTAATTGAGTAAATCCAAGACCTGAAACCACTAATAAGCTCACCGTAAAGAGAATAATAATGGCAGGATGCAAAATACAAAATAGCACTAAGCGTTTAAAATAATGCATAGATCTAGCAATAAAGGAGAATTGAGAACCTGAAAAAAGCGTGATTTTATTGCGCCGTTCTTTTTGGTTTAGTAATAATTTAGTTCCCAAATAAGGTACTAAAATAACGGCTGAAAACCATGATAGTACTAAAGAGATAGCAACGACTTGAAAGATAGAACGCGTATATTCTCCTGTTGAAGAGTCTGCAAGTGCAATAGGCAAAAAGCCTGCAATCGTTACTAATGTACCTGTTAACATTGGAAAAGAAGTCGTCATATAAGCATAACCTGCTGCTTTTACACGGCTCATTCCTTGTTCAAGTTTCAAGGACATCATTTCAACCGCGATAATGGCATCATCAACTAATAACCCTAATGCAAGTATTAATGCACCTAATGATATTTTATGCAAACCCACATCAAAAACGGACATAAAATAAAACGTCCCTGCTAGAACAACAGGAATTGATAACGCAACAACCGCCCCTGCACGTAGCCCCAGACTAAAGAAACTAACGGCAAGGACAATAAAAACAGCTTCTGCCACGGTGACTAAAAACTCATTGATCGCTTTAGTGACAGTGCGTGGTTGATCGTTAACCCGCATAAATTGCATGCCTTCAGGTAACTTTTTACGAATACGCTCAACCGTTTTATCAAGATCTTTACCCAGACGAATAATATCGCCCTTTTTATCCATTGAAACCCCCATGCCAATGGCGGGAAGCCCTTGATAATGCATACTTGCAGCAGAAGGTTCCTCATAACCACGCGTTATTTTAGCAACCTCATCTAAACGAACTGTTTCTTTACTGGTTTCAATCGGTAAGCTGCGTATATCGTCCAAAGAGGAGAACTTATCCTTAAGGCGAACATAGGTCCGCCCTTCATCATTATCATAAAAGGCCTCTGGCACTATTTCATTTTGCCCTGCAATTGTGGCTAATAATTGTTGTTTATTAACGTTTAGCTCATTAATTTTTTTATTATTAAGCTCTATATTAATGCGCTCCTTTTGAACCCCGATGAGTAATGTTTTTGCTACATCAGGTAAGACTAAAAATTCTTTACGAACCTCTTCCATCTGATCACGCAGTTGTGCCAAGCTATAATTTTCACCTATTAGTGCATAAATATTGCCAAAGGTATCACCAAAATCATCATTAAAAAAGGGTCCCATTACACCCTTTGGTAATTCAAATGCTTTGTCTGAAATGCGCTTTCTGACCTCATAAAATAAGATAGCGGCCTCTTCCTTGTCTGCCTCCTCTTTTCCTGTCACAAACAAGGTTGCCTGATCAGCACTAACCACAGAATTTACATTCTCTAAAAAAGGAACTTCTGAAACAATAAGTTCCAAGCGTTCAACAACTTGTTTCTCCATCTCTGCCGCTGTTGCACCTGGCCATACAACCGTAACCACCATCGTTTTAACCGTAAAGGGCGGATCTTCTGATTGACTTAAGTTTAGGTAGCCAATGATACCTAGAATAAAAATAAGAAAAACAATTAAAAGAACAAGACTCTTATGCTTTAAAGCCCAAAGGGAGAGGTTGAATTGATTCATAATATATTCCTAACAATCGAAATAGAGTATTGATTACGTCTTAAAATTAATATTTTAAAACCACAACAACTATTCGTTCTTAATTAGCATAAAAGCTAAGTATTTTATTTCGAATAAATAAAAATAATGGCGTAAAATAAATACTTCACCGCCCTGAAAAAATAGGCGTGATCCTTACAAAAAAGAAAGAGTGCTAGAAAACAGTCCGCATTATAAATAATAAACAGATGTTTGGTTGTATTTTAGAGATTAATTCTACTAATAGATCAGTTATTAATCATCTTCACTTTAGGTGGAGGATTCAACAGGTAGAAAGTGAAAAATTGATTTCATGATTAAATTAAAAATATTAAATTAATCTAATTTTTACATACCCTTACACATGCCTACAGAGATTTAAAGATAAGAAAAATAATTTTCGAAGTAACCTTTTTTAGATTCTCAACCTTATGCCTTATCCCCGATTATCTTTAAAACCCCTCCACTAAGCTTTAAGATCCTAACAAAAAAACTAATAACGACTATAAAAAGAAAAGACTAAAAGAATACTTATTCAGCATAAAAGCAATGTTGCAATAAAACAAAAAAATGATTTTATTTTAATCAGAAATTAATTTTCTTGTGTGGAAATATTTACTGATAACTCAAAGCCTTCATCATGCCTAGAGAAATATTCATATCATCATTTTTTATCAAAAGATAACAGGGGGCTATTATTTTAAACCAAGTTAAATTTCATCAAGAGTTAACCCTATAAAGAGTCAATTCAAATATTTAATCATCAATTAAAAATTGTATATCCTCAGTCACTACTTTTTGTATACGACGGATCATAAATCAAACCTCTTTACTACCATTTTTTTAGTGTAGTAATTAAATTTACAAGAGAATTAATATGGAATCACTAAAAAGAGAACGGATAGCCGTTATCGGTACAGCCTGTCGTTTTCCTAATAATGTAAACAACATTGAAGAGTATTGGGCGTTTCTAAAAAAAGGCGGGGATGCGGTTAGTGAAATACCTAAAAGTCGATGGGACTGGAAATTTCATTTTGATGAGGAAGTTAATAAAATAGGCAAATCCTATGTCAATCGAGCAAGTTTCATGGATTGGGATATTGAATCATTTGATGCTGCTTTTTTTGATATTTCTCCTCGTGAAGCTGCTGTTTTAGATCCTCAACAACGTTTATTACTAGAAGTTACTTTTGAGGCACTCGAAGACAGTGTTGGTGATATTAGTACATTGCGTGGTAGTCAAACGGGTGTCTATATCGGCTGCTTTATGCAAGATAATTTAATTACACAAATGGGGTCTGGAAGTTCCAAGTCACAACTTGGCACCTATACCGCGGTCAGCTCTACGATGACAATGATCTCGAATCGTTTGTCGTATTCATTTGATTTGCAAGGTCCTAGTATCACAATGGATACCGCCTGCTCTTCCTCTTTAGTCGCTATCCATCAAGCTTGTCGAGGGCTTCTTGCAGGTGATTGTAATATGGCTGTCACAGGAGGGGTTAATGTGATGTTCCGCCCTGAAGTGATGATGATGATGTCTAAAGGTCGCTTTTTGGCGCGTGATGGTCGGAGTAAAACTTTTAGCGCTCATGCAGATGGTTATGGACGTGGAGAAGGTGCGGGGATTATCGTATTAAAACGCTATGCTGATGCCATTCGGGATGGTGATACCATTCATGGTGTGATTATGGGGTCGGGTGTTAATCAAGATGGTAATACCGATGGTATTACGGTGCCGAGTGAATCATCACAAAAAACGTTAGCACGTCATGTCTATCAGGAAGCAAATATCAATCCTGATGATATTGCTTACTTAGAAGCGCACGGAACAGGTACACCCGTGGGTGATCCCATTGAAATGCGCGCGATGGGTCATGCAGTACAACGCTCTCATGATAAAAACCCGCTCATTGTCGGCTCAGTCAAAGCAGGAATTGGTCACCTTGAAGCGGCGGCAGGCATTGCTGGTTTTTTAAAATCATTACTCATTGCTAAACATGGTGAAATTCCTCCACAGGCATCCTTAGATAAAGAGCTAAATCCTGCCATTGATTTTGAAGGTCTCCATTTGCGTATTGCAGATAAACTTCAACCTATCCCCTCATCAAATAAAGGCAAGTCTTATATTGCTATTAATTCCTTTGGTTATGGTGGTACAAATGCGCACGTGGTTCTGTCTAAAACGCCTTTATTAAGAGAAAACTCTAATAAATTACTCAAACAGACTCTTAAAAAGTTGGCAAAACTGGAAGCTTTTAGTCAAAAGCATCTATCACTGCACATTTCTGCTGCATCAGAACCTGCTTGTATTGCTTATGCACAAACCTATCTAGCGCAATTAGAACATTATGACCATGCACAAGCATTGCAATTATGTCGTGATGTTACACATAAAACACAATTAACGCATCGCTGGGTTATCAATGCAGATTCTGTTGATACGCTAAAAGAACGATTATTACTCGCCATTAAGGATAAAAAAGGTGATGGCATTATCAAAAATCGCACGCATCATCAGCAAAAGCCAGTACTAGTTTTCAGTGGAATGGGACCGCAATGGTGGGCAATGGGGCATGAACTAATGAAAACAGAGCCTTTATTTGCCTCTACCTTACAAAACGCAGATAAAATATTCGTTCATATTGCGGGTTGGTCTATTCTTGATGAAATGATGCAACCTGAAAGTGAATCACGTATTTATGCAACCGAAATAGCGCAACCTGCTAATTTTATGTTGCAACTGGGATTATTTGAACTGCTAAAATCATGGGGAGTAAAGCCCAGCGCGGTGATAGGACACTCTGTTGGCGAAGTTAGCTCAGCTTATGCCTCAGGCAGCTTATCACTTGAAGATGCATTACGTGTTTCTTATCATCGTAGTCGTACTCAAGCAAAAACGGCAGGCACAGGCGCGATGGTTGCTACTGCTCTAAACCAAGCGGATGCTAAAGAATATTTGCAAGAATTAGAAAGCCGTTTACCGATAGAACAACATGGAAAAGTATCACTTGCAGGTATCAATAGTGCCAGCAACACCACAATGTCAGGTGATGAGATCATTATTGATCAAATTATCATGGAACTCGAAGCAAAAAATATTTTTGCACGTAAATTACGCGTTGAAGTTCCTTACCATAGTGCAGGCATGGATCCTATTTTGGAGGAGCTAGCAACGAGTCTTGCCGATGTATTACCACAAAAACCAACCATTCCTCTGTATTCAACCGTTTCTGGCGAATTAGCAAAAAAACAGGGATTTGATGCGCAATACTGGTGTGACAATGTTCGCGATCCTGTTTATTTTGAGGAAGCAATTGATAATTTATTAGCATCAGGTCATGAACTATTTTTAGAAGTAGGTCCTCATCCCGTCCTCTCTGGTTATATTAAAGAAAGCATACTAAAAAGTAGTCACAACGGGACATGTTTTAGCACCTTAAAACGCAAAGAACCTGAGATGGAATGCTTAAGTGAAACAATCTCTCTGCTATGGGCATCTGGGGTAGAAACTGATTTTATTAGTTATATTGGTATCGCCAACCCTCAGGCTAACTTGCCTGCTTATCCTTGGCAACGCAAAAAACACTGGTCTGAAGCAAAGTATGATAAAGAAGTACGCCAAGGTTGGTCAGATGCACACCCCTTATTAGGACGTCGCTTGCCCGACCCAACCCCTTCTTGGGAATCTGAATTATCTCC
>JAGLBQ010000328.1 GCA_023146675.1 Cocleimonas sp.
TGAGGGCATTAACAGAATTGTTTGAAAATCAGGAACTAAGGCATCAGATGGGTGAAAAGGGTAGAAATCGTGTTGAAGTAGAGTATTGTATCCAACAAGTTGCTCCAAAATTAGCCTACTTATTGTGCCAAGCAAAGGAAAAATATTAACCATGTGTGGATTATCTGGTTATTTGAATAACAGCCGTTATTTTGTTGATCATGAAGCGATACTCCAAAAAATGGAGCAAACAATTACCCATCGTGGCCCTGATGATTCAGGCACCTGGTGTGATGCAACGACAGGTATAGGGCTTGCACACCGTCGTCTCGCAATTGTTGATCTCTCGCCTGCAGGTCATCAGCCAATGCAGTCTCATAATGAGCGTTACTATATTGTTTTTAATGGTGAGATTTATAATCATTTAAAACTACGGTCTGATCTAGAGAAACAAGGGAGTAGATTTCCTTGGCGAGGTCATTCAGATACTGAAACACTGTTAGCAGGCTTTGAACATTGGGGGATAGAAGCAACACTAAAACGTTGTATTGGTATGTTTGCCATTGCTTTGTGGGATAAAAAAGAGCAGTCACTGACTTTAATGCGTGATCGTATGGGGGAAAAGCCACTGTATTATGGTTGGCAAGGGGATAGCTTTTTATTTGGATCAGAGTTAAAAGCTTTGTGTGCCCACCCTCATTTTAAGAAAAATATTGATCGTAATGCCTTATGTTTATATCTAAGGCATAGCTATGTTCCTGCTCCTCATTCTATTTATCAAGGTATTTCCAAAGTCGTACCAGGAACATTCATCACGGTATCGCTTAAACAACCCGAACCGAAGTTAAAAACGTGGTGGTCTACCATAGATGTGGCAAACCAAGGTATTGCTAAACCGTTTTCTGGTACAGAAAAAGATGCGGTTAATGCTCTAGATAGTTTATTGATGGATGCCGTTGGTCAACAAATGATGGCAGATGTTCCACTTGGTGCTTTTTTATCAGGAGGCATTGACTCTTCCACCATTGTGGCATTAATGCAAAAACAATCCGATCGACCTGTGCAAACGTTTTCAATGGGATTTCATGATAAGCTATATAATGAAGCGGAACATGCAAAAGCCATTGCTCAGCATTTAGGTACAGAGCATACGGAATGTTATGTGACCCCTGAAGATGGTTTGGCCGTTATTCCCCGTTTACCAACGTTATATGATGAACCATTTGCAGATTCATCACAGATTCCCACATTTTTAGTATCGCAATTAGCACGTCAACAAGTCACAGTGTCCTTATCGGGGGATGCAGGGGATGAGTTATTTGCAGGCTATAATCGTTATAATATAACGGCGAATACATGGGGTAAGTTATCTCATATTCCACGTCCTTTACGTCAACTCGTTGCGCGTGGAATTACAACAGTCTCCCCCCACGCTTGGAATCGTATAGCTACCGTATTACAAAAGATATTACCAACATTGGGTAGTTTGGCTAATTTAGGTGATAAATTGCATAAAGGTGCAGGCGTTATGTCGAGTGATTCAATCAATACCTTGTATTTAGGGTTAGTGTCTCTTTGGCAAGATCCTGCTGCTATAGTCGTAAGGGGGGAAGAATCAGCTACATTTTTAACAGGTAACAGGCCTGACTTAAAAAAGCTGAATAATATTGAACAAATGATGCTACTTGATTTACTCACTTATCTTCCTGATGATATCTTGTGTAAAGTTGACCGAGCAGCGATGGGGGTTTCATTAGAAAGCCGCGTGCCTTTCTTGGATCATCGGGTAGTGGAATTTGCTTGGCAGTTACCTATGGAATATAAATTGCGTGAAGGGCAAACAAAATGGGTATTACGTGAAGTGCTTTATCGACATGTTCCGAAAAAGTTGATTGAACGCCCTAAAATGGGTTTTGGTGTGCCAATTGGACGTTGGTTACGTGGTTCTCTACGTGATTGGGCTGAAGCACTGCTGGATGAGTCTCGTTTGCGACAGGAAGGCTACTTTAATCCAATCCCTATTCGCCAAAAATGGGCAGAGCACCTTTCAGGGAAGCGAAACTGGCAACATCAATTGTGGAGTATTTTAATGTTTCAAGCATGGTTAGAAAAAAATCACTCTCGGGAATTGATTCATTGAAACAGTTTTATTTAATAGGTGCTCTGCCAGAATCACTGATTAATTTTCGAGGTGAGTTGCTTAGAAGATTAGTTGCCCATGATTATACGGTAACTGCCATGGCTTCTTCTGTAAATCCTCAGGTTACTTCTAAACTATCAGAAATGAAAGTAACATTTAAGCTGTTTCCAATCCAAAGAAATGGTTTGAATCCTTTTTCAGATGTTTTCACATGGTTGTTCTTAAGAAAATATTTTAAAAAATCTCGTCCAGATATTGTTCTTGCCTATACAATCAAACCCATCATTTGGGGAGGATTAGCCAAAAAAACAACTCCAAATACACATTTTTACGCTCTAATCACAGGTCTTGGCTTTGCTTTTCAAGGGAAGAGTTGGAAGCGAAGAATACTGACTAAATTGACTACTAGTCTATACAAAGCATCTTTAAAAAATGCTAAAAAAGTCATATTTCAAAACCCTGACAACCTCCAAGAGTTCATATCAAGAGGGATTATACCTCAAGAAAAATGTGAGTTAGTCAATGGTTCAGGTGTTGATATAGAAAAATTCTCTTATACCCCATTACCTGAAATACAACAGATTACTTTTC
>JAGLBQ010000329.1 GCA_023146675.1 Cocleimonas sp.
TCCGTTGAATCCGTTGAATCCGTTGTAAATATTGAACTAGTACTCAACGGAATAGTTGATTTATATCGTATTTTTCCAATCGTCCATTTAGAAGCCTGATTACCACTAAACATTAGGAAGTTAACTGCAAAACGTTGTAGCACATCAGCTTCATTAAACTCAACTTCAAGTACTTCAAAATGAGCTGAAAGTGTATTATTTCCACGCCCATCACCACTAAAGCTCATACCTGGCTGTGTAACCGCCTGAAATGGGTAGCGGCTCGCAAATTTATACACCCCCACTTCCAAAGGTTTACCTTTTATAGGAGCAAAATTTAAACTCCATCGATGAGCATCAAAGCCAATATTGCCCTCAAGTGTAAAATTAAGGTCGTTTGGACTATTTTCTCCATAAGGGCGCTTAGCATCAAAAATAAAACTATCATTCATTACTTTAAATGATTTGCCTCCTGCTACATATGACTTTGGAGAGCTATCAATACAAAAAACCGAACCACCCTCGCCTAAATTAACATCTGTAGCACATACTGTTTCAACTGGAGTAAAAACAGTAGGAGTGGTGGGGGTAGTTTCAGAATTGACTGGGGTCTCTGTGCTTGAACAGTCTGCATTTATACCATAAGGGGACGTATGATTCGGTGGTGAAACATCCAAATCATCAACTGCTGAGGCTAAAATTGGCAGATCAAATTCTACATGCTCTACAAACTCAGTACCTTCCACGACTACCGTTGACGTCAATAACTGCCTACTCCATAAAGCACTACTTTGAGGGTAAACAACCTGTATAGTCAACTTACCCTCTTCATCCGTTTTGCCTGTAGTGGTTACCGTTGCATCATGACTAGGTTCTAATGTGCCATTATTATTATCATCTTCACCATCATCCAGATTACCATCGTTATCCAAATCTTCTGATTTACAAGCAGCCTCTACTTTGCGCACCCAATGTCCTGAGTTGTTATCCGTAATAATGACGCCATCAACAACCGCTATATTTGGATTTTTATCAAGCAATGGCACCATAAATCCTTTGTAGTAATCGGTTGGAGTAATCGTAAAGGCTATTTCCTGATCTTTTACAGGATTACCCGCACTATCAGTCACAATAACACCATATGTTTTTTTATAGAAAATACTGTCTGACGCAATTTTTTCATTATGCCCCAGTACAATGCGGAGCGCATCACCACCAACCGTCAAATTAATCTGATCTTTTATGGTGACATCTTCCTGTACATAGGTTTTTATATTCACACCATCTTTAGCACTCGATACATCACTTGCTGTATAGGTAATATTAGCTCGACCAAGAGAATCTGTAACAGCAAGGGAGCTGCTTAGCGTGCCATTGATCCTATCTTCTAAATTAAAGACAATATGCAAATTTTTCACAGGATTATCATTAATATCGCGAACTTTTGCGATCAGATTACTGACACCATGTGGAGCGATAACGGAAGGGGATGCTTGTGTATTAATATAGTGAGGTGTTGTGGCAATAAACTCTCGCTCTAGTGTTGCGGCAAGCCCATTTTCGGTTGTTGCGGTAATAACCGTACCGCCTGCTGTTTGCGATTCAATCGTAAAAGTAGCCTCACCATCATCATTTGTTTCAATACTCGTTAAAGGATTTAATACACCACGGGTAGCGCTAAGCTGGATGGTTTTATTTGCTTGGTTAACCCCATCCTTTGTCCATTTCATACTAATGGTTACTGGTTCACCAATTTTTATTTCTTCGGTTTCACTATTTAAACTAAAATCATTACCAGATATACTCACTTTTTTCTGTGCTGCTGCACCTAAAGATAGGACTGTTATTGTATCCTCACCATCTGCAACTGCTTTTACCATAAAGCTCATTTCACCAATGGCATTAGTGGTATAGCCATTGACAGGCACTATTTCACTACCCACAGATGAAGTTATCTCAACACTGTGAAATGCCAGTGATTTTTTCTCAGAGTCTTGTAATTTAATCGTGTATTCGGTTGGATTATTGATAGCAATACTATCAGGACCTTCTAATATAACGGCAGTACCTACAATATCAACCTGTAGGTTTTTGGTAAGTGAGCCCGCCATAACCTCAATATCCAGTGTTCTATTTTCTGGATGATTCAAACCTGGTGTAACCGTTGCTGTTTTAACCACCGCACTTGCATTACCTGCATCAGGTGTAATAGTTGCATTATTATTAACCTTAAAGGTAATAATTGCATCAGATAGCGTATTATTGTTCTGATCTTTGGCAATCGCAGAAATGATAACAGGCTTAACTCCCGCAGAAAAAAGCTGTCTGGAGCTGGCTGATATTTCTAGAGCAACAACTTTGCTTTCTTTTTCAACAACAGGATCTTTGGCATTAATGACATCAATTTTTAGTATCTTAACAAAAGTACCTGATTTAACGGTAACGGTTAAGGTTCTAGCTTCAGGATGACCTAAACCTGAACTTAATTTAGCCGTTTTAATCGCCGCTGTAGCATTGCCTGCATCAGGTAAAATAAGCGCATCACCATCCACACTGAATGTCATTTCAGCAGTGGGCACCACATTGTTTTTTTCATTTTTAGCAAGCACTGAAATAGTTACTTCATTTGTGCCCAATGAGTAGAGTTTATTAGATGTAACAGAAACATCCAACGATTTAACATCAGGGTCATCACCAGTATTATCAACGAGTGTATCATCAACTTGCACCGTCACTTTTTGTGTCTTTTTTCCCGCGGTAACCGTCACTGTTAACGTTCGTTTATCTGTATTCATACCAGACGATAAAATGGCTGTTTTTATAGAGGCGCTATTATTGCCGCTATTTGCACTGATGGTTGCACTATTGTCAACCGCAAAAGTAACAGGTACTTCAGAAATAACACTATTGTTTCTATCTTTAGCAACAACTGAAATCGTAACCGCATTAGCTCCTTTTGATAGTAGAACACCTGAGCTAGCAGACACCTCTAAAGAAGCCACATCAGCATAAGTAACTTCTTGTTTTGAGCCACCGCCCGTACCTGATCCAAAATCACTGCCTCCACTACATCCAGCGAGCGCAACAGATAATAAAAGTGGTAATGTTAGTCTTTTTAAATGAGTGGGGATAATCATTATATAACCTTATTTTTTATTGTTATTATTTTTTTGGGTAGGGGAAGAAGTGGGGTTTATAAAATCTTCCCATCGTATAACTTTAGCACTAAAAGTTTGTCGAATGACTAGCTATCAGATAATTGGTCTTTGAATGATTTGGATGAAATAATCATAAAAAAAGCCACGTAAAGTACGTGGCTAAATTGCATCAAAAGATGCAGAGAGTAAACTAAAACGACCCTATCAATCTAGATCATGCAAATTGTGAACTGTTCTTTTTATGCGCTAAATGATAGCGTCGAATCCCATGAAACATTGCATTTGCCAATTTACGCTGGTAGTAACTTGTTTTTAAGCGACGCTCTTCTTTGGGGTTACTAATAAATGCCGTTTCAACTAGCATAGAGGGAATATCAGGTGACTTTAGAACAACAAAAGATGCACTTTCTACCTGCTTTCGTAGTAGCCTATTAACTCCGCCTAATTCTTTCAAAACATTTTCAGCCAAACCAAGGCTATTATCAATGGTTGCTGATTGTGATAGGTCTAAGAGTAGCTCTGACAATACTTTATTCTTACGCTTAAGCGTAACACCACCAAGCTTTGCCTCATAAGAGTTCTCACTTCTTGCTAACCAGCGAGCAGCTTCACTTGATGCACCTCGATTAGAAAGAATATACACAGAAGAACCTGTCAAACTCCTATTAGGATTGGCATCTGCATGAATTGAAATAAATAAATCTGCACCTTCAGCGCGGGCTTTTTGCATCCGTTTGCGCAGTGACACATAATAATCACCTTCACGAGTCAATACTGCTTTCATATCCCCCTGTTGATTAATACGATTTTTTAAACGATGTGCAATTTTTAGTACAACATCTTTTTCAAGTGTCCCCTTGCGACCAACGGCACCAGGATCTTTGCCACCATGTCCAGGATCAATAGCAACAACAAAATGATTACTACGTCGTTTATTTTCCTTTCTTGCTAGTTTTGGTTTTTTATCCTTCTGTGCACTTGCTTTTTTTGTGGCACTATTTCGACTTGATGTAGAGGATTTTTTATTAGATTGCTTAACAGAAGCATCTCCTGCAAGTGTTACCTCTAAACGATAGCCTTTACTGGTCTTGTGTAATTTTGTACTGACATCTGCTTTCTTTGCTAAGTCAAAAACAATTCTCAAATCATTATCATTACGTATTGCATGACGAATACCTTGCAGTAATGATGATTTACCCGTAGGTCTTATTAATTTTGTTTTCAGCGTCGTGTTTTTAAGATCGAGAACAACCCTTTCAGGCGTATGTAGGGAAAAAACGGAGCGTTTTACAATTCCATCAAATTCAAAAACAAGTTGCTGCTTATTACGCTCCTCTTTGCCTTTCAACTTTATTGATAATAGATGTGCAGGCGCAGAACCGCTACTGTTGGCTAGCAGTTGCGGCGATATCAATACGCCACCTAAAAAACCAAGTGTGTTAGCTAGTTTGAGAATAAATTCTCTACGTTTTCTATTGCTATTATTCATTTTCATCCGCTGAAATACCTGCTTAAAACACTAATCCTACTTTGCTAAAAAAGACAATTGAATCGTCACAATAAAGTCGTAATTTGGAAGCCAAATTACTTGTTTATTCAGTGAGCGACTCCTTATCTACCAGTAAAGCGCAATAGCCGCATTAATTCAAGTGGTTTTTTACATAAAAGCTGTAAGCTGTTGTTTATGAAGGATTGTGTTTTTATGAAATATTTATTCTACGCATTTCATCGTCATGATGAATAATCACATTAATATCTTCTTGCGGTAAAAACCCTTGTGCTTTTTCTGGCCACTCTATCAAGCATAATGCATCAGATGATAGATAATCTCGAACACCCATATACTCCAGCTCCTCTGGATCTGCCAAACGATAAAGATCAAAATGATAAACATCCCGACCATTGACACAATAAGGTTCAACCAG
The DNA here is from genome assembly GCA_023146675.1 of Cocleimonas sp. Taxonomy (GTDB): domain Bacteria; phylum Pseudomonadota; class Gammaproteobacteria; order Thiotrichales; family Thiotrichaceae; genus JAGLBW01. The sequence continues at coordinate 5,063 of JAGLBQ010000329.1, forward strand.
CGTATATGTTGGACTTTTTACCGTTCCTTCAAAACCAAGGTGCCGCAATAACCCCCTTACTAAGGTTGTCTTACCCGTACCAAGATCTCCGTGTAAAAAAACCAGCCCACCTTGTGGAAAGGTATCTGCAATTTTGCCACCTAGTGCCATCATTTGTTGCTCAGACTCCACTATTAGCTCTGTTTTATTATTTTTCATATTAATTTATTAAGGTTCGTAAATAGGGATAGAGGTCTGTTGCAAGTAATCCACGCTCGCCTTTTTCTGCAACAGCTAAATCGGCCGCCTTAGCATGTAACGTTACGCCCAATCTAGCCGCTGTTTGCAGAGAAACACCTTGTGCACGTAACCCTGCAATAATTCCCGTTAAAACATCTCCCATACCAGCGGTTGCCATACCAGGATTGCCCAAGGTTGAAATCGCGGTCTGCTCCCCATCTGCCACCAATGAACCTGCTCCTTTGAGCACACAATAGCCAGAATAGTTCCGCTGGATTTTAGCAACCGCATCATAACGATCCATTTCAATAGCATGCACAGTAACGCCTAATAGCCTCGCTGCCTCGCCAGGATGTGGGGTTAATATCCAATTAGTACGTGATACTGATAATTGTGATAGCAAATTTAAACCATCAGCATCAACAATTTTATCATGCTCTGTTTCAAGACAGGCATTAAACAGTTCTCGCCCCCATTGATCAGCTCCCAGACCAGGACCAATGGCAATGACATTTGCCCGCTGCAAATACGGTAATAATTCTTGAGGAGATTCGACGCCCTTAACCATTAACTCGGGTCTATTTAAATTAAGCCATGCAGCATGAGCAGGATGTGTTAGCACCGTGACCAAACCCGCTCCTATGGTTAACGCTGCTTCTGCTGCCATGCGTATTGCACCACTCATTCCTACCGTGCCTCCAATGAGTAACACATGCCCATGGGAGCCTTTATGCGCTGTTTCTTTTCTTTTTGGCAAACGAATAGAGTGCTCAAGCAGAAAGCATTTTTCCCCTGCCATTGTTTGCTTAAATGATTGCGTTATTGAATCTGCAATTGCGAGGTCATAAAAGCGCAATTTACCAACATAATCACGTGCTTTTCCTGTAAACAAACCACACTTCCTACCAACAAACGTCATTGTTTCACTGGCAACAACCGCACAGCCCATTATCGCACCCGTACTCGCATTTAAACCTGACGGAATATCAACCGCAGCAATATAAGCAGTCATAGCACTAGCATTCATCGCAGCAATAGCATTAGCCCATTCACCGTCTACATCACGACTTAAACCTGTTCCAAACAAAGCATCAACAATAATTTCAGCCGTATATTCTTTGGCAGAATCAAATAGTTCATTTTCTCCCCCTTGAGAAAAATATGCCAGTTGCGCCTGTAATGCATCGCCTCGTAAGCCTGTTAAATACTCGCCTAATTGCAATACTTGTACTGCAATCCCCTTTTCTAACGCCAAACGCGCAATAATATAACCATCACCTGCATTATTTCCCACGCCACAAAAAATCAGCATCGTCTTGGCATTAGGACGCGATTGACGGATACTATCAAACATAAACTGCCCTGCACGCGTCATTAATGTAAACCCGCTGATGCCTGACTCAATGGCTAAACAGTCCAGCTCCTTTACTTGATCTGTTGTATAAACCTGATGTGATAATGGGTAATGATAATTTTTCACAACATTCTCCTTAGCTGTATGAGTAAAAAAGATAAATATACTCTCACCTAAGCTACAAAGTAATAAATCTGGACTAAATCCACACATGCAAACATTAAACAACAAAATAATATTATGGGGTAAAGAGCTAGGTTTTCAAAAAATTGGCTTTAGTGATATTAAGTTAGAAAAAACAGAACAACGTTTGCAAGAATGGATTAACAATGGTTTTTATGGTGATATGGATTGGATGCACCATCATGGCAGCAAGCGCACACATCCTGAGGAACTTGTTGAAGGTACTATCAGTATTATCTCTGTACGCATGGATTATTTCCCCCCTGATGGCGCTGATCCTGAGTTAATTTTAAATCATCCTAATATTGCCTATATTTCACGCTATGCACTTGGACGCGATTACCATAAACTATTGCGTAAACGCCTACAGCAACTTGCAACAAAAATTCAAAAAGAAATTGGTGATTTTGGTTATCGTGTCTTTGTCGATAGCGCACCCGTCATGGAAAAACCCATTGCCGCAAAAGCGGGTTTAGGCTGGGTAGGCAAGCATAGTAATATTATTAGTAAGGAAGCAGGCTCATGGTTTTTTCTTGGTGAAATTTATACCGACTTACCTTTAGCAAAATCCGAACCTATTACTGACCACTGCGGTAGTTGCACTGCTTGTCTTGATGTCTGCCCTACACAAGCGATTATTGCACCTTATATTGTTGATGCTAGACGCTGTATTTCTTATCTCACCATTGAGCTTAAAGGTGCTATTCCCAAGGAATTTCGCTCTGCCATTGGCAATCGTATTTATGGTTGCGATGATTGCCAGCTAATCTGCCCCTGGAATCGCTTTGCAAAAGTAACCGAGCAGGCTGACTTCTCCATTCGTAACAAGCTTGACCGTACTCACCTTCTTAAATTATTCTCATGGACAGAAAGTGAGTTTTTATTAACCCTACAAGGTTCACCGCTTAGGCGGATGGGTTATGAACGCTGGCTACGTAATATCGCCGTTGCTTTAGGGAATAGCCCACCCAGCGCATTAGTTATAGAAGCATTAGAAAGAAGAAAAAAAAGTTGCAATGAAGTAGTTAAAGAACATATTGATTGGGCGCTAAGACAACAAAGACTGTAACAAAGCGTAATATTTTGTTTTTTGCTATATAACTAGTATTAATATACTATGCCCGCAAAATATAAGGCTCTTCCTTAACCTTCGTAAGAAAGTATTACAATGAACTTATAAATAATTGAATTATATGGATTATTTATAAATTCTATCATTTTGTGACAACTTAAAAATGCGATGGATTTACGCAATATAACCTATTGATTTTATTTTGATAAAATATCTATCTGCCACGAAAAACTATCGAAAAGCCCAAATTAATAGGGCTTGTTATTAAATCTAATTAATTGCTATTATTAATAAAAACTATAACTATACCCGTTAAAAAAGGAAACCAAACAACCAGACGGTACGATTCAAACTACATAGCTATCGTCAATAAGAGAATAAATACCTATGCTCATACGGCTATTAATCGCAACACTCTTTTTTAGTTACTCTATTAACACCACAGCAAACACTAATACAGCAAGTCTCTATGCTGATGCCGCACAATCGGTTTACCAGATTCGTGTTATCAACAAAGAAACAGGGAAAAAATCTAGTATTGGCTCAGGCTTTGTTGTTGCCAAAAACAATATTCTGGCAACCAACTATCATGTGGTTAGCCAATATGTCAATAATCCTGATGTGTATGTCTTAGAGTACCTTTCCAATACAAAAGAAACAGGAAAGCTGGAACTGCTTGATTTAGATATTGTACATGATCTCGCCGTTGTTAAAGCACCAAAGGCGATGGGGAAAGTATTGGATATTGATGCTATCCCTGAAAAAGGAGCACGCTTATTTTCACTCGGCAATCCTCTGGATCTTGGTTTCTCTATTGTTGCAGGAACTAACAACGGTATTCTTAAACAGGACGAAGATGGCAATATCCATTTCTCAGGCAGTCTGAATGCAGGCATGAGTGGCGGTCCTACACTTAATGAAGCGGGAAAAGTGATTGGTGTCAATGTCGCGACAGCAGGCAATAATATTAGCTTTCTTGTCCCTGCTGATTATTTAAAAATAGTGCTTGAACGTCTACAAAAGAACAACTATTCCCCCATTAAAGACCGCTTTGCACACAGCTCGGCACAAATTCGCACAAGTGCTAATAAAATTCTTAATAAATTAGCAAACAATAACTGGGGACAAGCATCCATTGGTCATTTTATTGTTCCCGCAGAACTGGATAAATCGGTACGTTGCTGGGATGCAAGTCGTCAACCCAAAAAGGAGGATTTATTTCGCTCCTTTTATACACGCTGCTCCAACGAGGATGACATTTATCTTTCTGATCAACTCAGTATGGGAAGTATCAATTATGAATATTTGTGGCTTGATAGCAATAAATTAAACCCTGCACGTTTTTATCGACGCTATGAAAAAGTCAATAGTAGCGCCCTTGCTAGTCATGCGGGCAAGCGCGACGTGACAAATTTTGCCTGCCATACCGCATTCACCAAAATAGCCCAGCAAAACTTCAAAACAACACTGTGTCGTCGTGATTATATAAAATATAAAAATCTAAGCGATATTCTCTTTACCACAGCCCTCGTGAGTCATGGCGATAAAGGTTTTATTTTTAATATGGATATCACGGGAACAGATGCAAATGCAGCAACCCGACTATTCCAGAAAATGTTGGAGGCATTCAAATGGCGCAAGTAATCTTTGAAACTATTATTCGTGGTCAAAGCCACTACCACAAAATAAGCAGCTTTCCAGCCACTATTGGGCGTGCATTTGATAGCGATATTATTCTAAATGACCCTTCTGTATCACCCCATCACCTTGTGATTGATGAAGCTGATAATAGCTACACACTGCGCAATATTTCAGATGAAAACGGCACACTATTAAATCAACAACCAATGGATATGCTGGCAACCACCATTGCGCTACCCGCCACTCTCAATCTTGGCGATCTGAAAGCACGAGTTTTATCGCAGACAACTGCCGTAGAACCCACTAGAATTAAATCACAATCCAAAGGATTCTTTAGCTTTTTGAGTAACCCACTCTGGGTGATCAGCTTATTTTTTATGACACTTGCCTTTATTTTTATCGACCGCTATCAATCTATTCCGATAAAAAAAGACCTACTGTTTTACTTTAATCAACTCTTTCCAACCCTGCTCATTATACTGGGAATAACCCTTATTATTGGCAGTATCAGTCGCTTATCCACCCATCGCTGGGAGATTTTCTCAGCACTTGGCATCGCTTCACTGTTCTTTTTTATTCCATTAGTACTCGATTACTTAGGGCATTTCTTTAATTATCTATTTACATCCGACTTACCTGAAAGCATTTTCACCAATATTGCCCACTTCCTTGTATTGCCAGCTCTATTGATGTTCTACATGATTAGAGTCCATCTAACTCCTTGGTTCCCCGCGCTAGGTGCGGCAGTACTCGTTAGTTCGCCCATTAGCGCCTATCACCTTAATGATCAGATAGACCAACTGTCCACTTATTCTGGATTTTCACCATTACCACCTTATAACCAAACACTTAGCTCATTTGATATTCGCACCACAGACAGCATATCGTTAGAGATCTACTTTAATGATGCCAATCGTATTTTGGCAGAGCAAACAAATGCAATGCTAAAAGAAGAGCTAGAAAAAAATAAATAACGATTGCAAAGACGCAAGCACGCAAAGAATAAAACATAAACTATATCCCTTTGTGTATACCATTACAGGATCAACCCAGAGGGCCCAGAGGGATATAAAATGTTTGAAAACGAAAGCACCTTAAACACAAACAAAAAAACTGAAGGACGCGGATGTTTACGCACCCTTGGGATAATGCTATTGACGGTTATCATTTCTGTCGCAGCCACCACATGGTTAATCACTGTTTACCTCTTTCCTAAAAATTTTGAGCCTGTTGAGCTAAGCGACAAAGAAGAAACCGTACTCGAATCCAAACTACGGGCAATCGGTATCACGGGCTTCATTGCTAAAGCCACAAAACAAACAAAAGATAGCGAGCAGAATTCAAGCATTCTCACACCTGAAAAATATGCTGAAGATCCCAAAAAACGTCATATTTCCTTGTCAGAAAAAGAACTTAATGCGTTACTAGCAGAAAATACAGATCTAGCGAATAAACTAGCGATTGATCTTGCTGATGATTTTGCTAGCGCAAAGCTAATCATCCCCCTTGATCCTGACTTTCCACTACTAGGTGGAAAAACACTCAAAGTAAGCGCAGGAGTCGAATTAGCTTATCAAGCCGAGCGACCTATTGTTATTCTAAAGGGCGTGAGTGTTTGGGGCGTTCCCATTCCTAATGCTTGGTTGGGTAATTTAAAAAATGTTGATTTGGTGAAAGAATTTGGTGGTAATGAAGGCTTCTGGAAATCTTTTGCTGATGGTATTGAAAATATTCAGGTCAAAGAAGAGCATTTATTGATTAAGCTCAAAGAGTAATAACGCAGCTATTGATTGAATATTCATCATAAAAATACAAGCTTAACCATAAACACCACGTACAGCTGCTGATTAATGGTCTTTATCGGTTTAATATTGACATAATTAAATTTAATCTGGCTATTTTAAAAACCATGATGTATATTAATGAAACATTAACAAGTCACAACTATTTTAAATAGCAAGTAAGTTCAAACACTTATTTGCTTAAAACCAGCTCCCTCGCAACTTTGGGCGAACTTTATGTTCGCCTTTTTTTTGCCTGTCATTTATTCTATAGCCAACTATTCAGCATAAAACAACAACACCTCGAAAGTTTAAAGTAACAAGTTTACCCTCCATTATGCCAAAATTTTATACCCAAGGAGCATAGTAAATTTCTGACTGAAATGATTTAAGTAGAAGCAAAAGAGCAAGTAAGATGGTAAGTTTATTTATTTGAACTTTCTTAGTTTACTCTCTAAGCAGGATTGCTATGCAAACTAATCTCAAGCTTGGGATCATCATGGATCCCATCGAATCTATTAATATTAAAAAAGACAGCAGCTTTGCAATGATGCTTGAAGCGCAACGCCGAGGCTGGCAGTTATTTTATATGCAGCAACAAGATTTATTTGTTGAGAAGGGGCTTGTCTCTGCACAAATGAAACAGATTAAGATAGATGACAATCCAAAAAATTGGTTTGAAGTAATTGATGAAAGCAGTGCCCCTTTGCACCATTTAGACTGTACCTTAATGCGCAAAGATCCTCCTTTTGATATGGAGTATATTTATAGCACCTATTTACTAGAGCTCGCAGAAAAACAAGGTACACTGATCGTTAACCGCCCTGAGAGTATTCGCTCTGCTAATGAAAAGCTTTTTACCGTGCTATTTCCTGACTGCTCCCCTGAAACCCTAGTCAGCCGAGATATGCAACGCATAAAAAACTTTCATGAGAAATATCAGCATATTGTTGTTAAACCGCTTGATGGCATGGGGGGAGAAATGATTTTTCAAATACGTCAAGGTGATACAAACCGCAATGTTATTTTGGAAGCAATCACCAACAAAGGTCAACGAACCATCATGGCGCAACGCTTTCTTCCTGAATATATAGAAGGCGATAAGCGTATTTTACTGATAGATGGCGAACCATTTCCCTATGCGCTAGCACGCATTCCATCAGCAGGAGAAGGGCGTGCTAATCTTGCCGCTGGTGCAAGCTATAAAGGCGTAAAACTGACGCAACGCGATAAAGAAATTTGCCAAAAAGTAGCGCCTACTCTAAAAGAAATGGGCTTAATGTTTGTTGGCTTAGATGTGATCGGTGATTACCTAACTGAAATCAATGTCACCAGCCCCACCTGCATCCGCGAGCTAGATACTCTTTACTCTGCCAATATTGCAGGGTTATTAATAGATGCCATCGAAAATAAACTAAAAACACATTAAACACAAAATATACTGAGATAACGTTTATTTCCGTGTATTTTGTGTACCCACAGCTTAATGACTATTCTAATCGACGATAGGTAGAGAAAATAAAGATGAAATCACGCGTAAAATGGCTAGATAATATGAGTTTTGTTGGTGAATCAGCCAGTGGTCACTCCGTTGTTATGGATGGTCCACCTGAGGCAGGGGGGCGTGACTTAGGCATTCGCCCTATGGAGATGCTACTGCTTGGTCTCGGTGGTTGCTCATCATTTGATATTGTTTCGATGCTCAAAAAAGGTCGTCAAGATATTACCAACTG
>JAGLBQ010000033.1 GCA_023146675.1 Cocleimonas sp.
CCAACATATTCCTTTAGCATGTGTTAATGCTAGACTCATCCCCATTGTACTTAGAAACAAGGTGATAATTAAGAACCTAAAGCCTCGCCATAATGGATCAGAATCCATTTCAATCTGAATAAATTGAAAATTATCTAAGTCAAAGCAAAAATGATAAATGACCATTAGAATAATTGCGATACCGCGTGCGACATCAAGATAATGAAGGCGTTGTTTACTCAAGGTAGGTTCCACTGTTAAGCGACATCCTTCACCAAACAGAAAAGTAGTTGACGCGTTTGTAGCCCGTAAGAAGTTTACGTAATACGGATAGTGCGTTTCTACAACCTCCCGTATTTCGCTTGGGCTGCGTAGCAAGACTACAGAACTGTCAACTGGCGTATGAAGGATGCCTGTTAAGCTTTATTATTTATATCTCATTCCAAAAGACTACTATCTCTAGAATTATATAATGAGATAAAGCATAGCATTACATCAACTTTTTTTCTTCCAGCCAAAGCTATTATCACTTAATTTGGGCTAAAAACTGATGACTCCAATGAATAATGTGTCAACTGAAAAATGATGTCTAAAAAAATATGGAGAATAAACGGGGATTATAGGTGCAGGAGCTTTGTACGCTCCATGTTCTTGATATTTTCTTTTCCTACTTTTTCAATTTTTAGAATTGTTATTTACACGCCGTTTTAGTTGCTGCCACTTTGCCTGTTAATTTTAAGAAACTAGCAAAAGGATCCATTACTTTCATTGCTTCCAGCTTAGGCCCAGAAAATTGTAATCTACCTGTCATCATAGACCCCATAACGCCGCATTTTCCTGACCCCATGCATATCCAGTCGGCATCAGTCGCATGCATATAATAATCTACTGTCATGTTTAGTTTTTTTCCATCTAGCTTGCCTCCGTAAGTACATATTGCTTTACCTTCTTTTTCAGTAATATTAAGCTGTACTTTTGGAGCTTTACAACCATCACGTGACATCGTTATTATTTTATAACCTCTACGAGCGTCATTCTTAATCCATTGATAGCCATCACCAAACATGTCTTCTGGCATTTGTGATAACTTCTCCATCAATGTTGCATCTTTATTCCATGCATCACATGCTTGTTTAGCCCACGTTGCATCCATAAATTCGACAGCCATGCTTGATGTGGATAATACCCCTAATACTACTCCCCCTAAAACTGTCGAACCCACCTTTTTAAGCATTTTCAAACTCCTTTAAATCTGATTCTAAATCCATAATTGTTTCAGTTATTTACTAATAACCATAAAAAAAGCGGGGCAAGCCCCACTCTGATTCAAGTCTTAAAAATTAACGCTATAACCTATTCCTACTGCATCCTGATCCATTGATATATCAAAGGGCTGTGGTTGTCCTGGCGTTTTTAAATTACCTTTTACTTCATTATTGAAAGCATGCCTATAACTGCCAATAATACTGGCATTTTTATTTAGCGTATAATCAAAACCTACTGAAAGATGATCCTCTACTACTGCTGGAGTTAAGGTATTAAGGAAAGTACTATTTTCTCCAACAGGAGAATCACCATGATTATAACCCACCATTAATGCTAGCTTAGGGTTCATTTGATGTTTAAGTCCAACCTTGATAATGGTTTGATCATTCCAGCCAAAACCTGGTCCATTATTAGAACCAAAAGGCTTTTGAGTTTGTGGGCTATTACCCGTAGCACTCACTTTAGAGTAATATATTTGCTGTACATCCAGTGCAATTTTCGTCTTTGGCGTGACTTGATTTGATAGCCCTATAGTCAGTGTTGCAGGTACATCCATGCGACCACCGTCTGGTAAAAGTCCTGAATATTTCTTAAATTTACTCATCTTAGTTTTAAGACGATAAGAAGCACCCAAAGTTGCGGTGTCTGTAACTTTACCCATCCAACCAATAGTTGCTCCAATTCCAGAGGCAGAATCTGTGCCTCTACCTGTGAAATTAGTTGGGCTGCCAGATTGGGCAGTCAATGCTTCTAAACCTTGCGCTTTGAACTGCTGATAAACCAAATTAGCGGAGATACCTAAGCTGTGTTTATCATTTAATTTGATACCCAAGGTTGGAGAAATAAAGAGTTGTTCAAAATTCACCCCTGTATTTGCAGGTGCTCCACCATTGAACGGTGCTAAATGATTAGGAGGATTTTGACCTGTAGGAAATACAGGGCTGTTCTTATATTCTGTATTCATTCCTCCATTGCCATATAAGGAAAAACCAATCGCATATTTATCATTATATTGCTTTTTATACCCTCCCCCTGGAATAGCAAATATTGATTTTTCATCTCCTTTGAAGGTCGCTCCAGGCATTTTAGGAAAGTCTTTACGCTTAGCGGTACGATTGGGTTTAAACAACTCCACTTCAACATCCCAACCATTACTAATAAAGGATGCACTGGCAGGATTGGTTGCCATACTCATGGTATTGACAGGATCACCAACCCCAGTTCCCCCCATTGCTTTTTGCTCTTGACCAACTCCTATTGGCGCCATGCCATTTGTTGCAAAAACAGTAGGGGCAAACAATGCCACTGATAATGACGATGCTAACAATGCTTTCTTTAATTTTAATTGTTGCATTTTATTCTTTCCTCGGTGGTTATGTGTAAAACACAATCAAATCTTATTAACTCGTTCTATTAGGTTAATAAAATATCTATTCCTTCTCTCATAATGGCAGAATCAGTAGATTATTGTCAACATAACTTAAACAGTAAGTCTTTGTAATATATTGGTTTATTATAATATTCTTACTTTTTAATATTAATAGAGGTTTTATAATGAGTCAGAATTAAATTAATGTTGGAATAGTTATGAAGAAAAGAGGGAGAGGTAGGGGAGAGGTAAGAAAAATACTTTTTATATCTATAAAAAAGTGTTAAAAAAGTTTTTAGGAAGTGAGATTTTTATAGAGTATTATGTTTAATATCAACATATTATCCTGCCCTATATATCCCACTCCCTATTTTGTATGCCGTCTTAAACTAGCGGTTTATTTTTTGCTATTTGTTAAGCAAACAGGACGAATAACCACACAATGCCCGCATTGACCATTGCTAAAAATACCGCAGCAGATGCCATGTCTTTGGCTCTTCCAGATAACTCATGCATTTCACCACCAAAACGGTCTATGGTTGCTTCTATGGCTGAGTTAATTATTTCTACCATCAATAATAATAAAATACTCCCCACTAATAAGGCTTTTTCAACGCCTGTATCACCCAGCCATAATGCAAGCGGGAAGGTGATAATGAGTAGCCATACTTCTTGGCGGAACGCTTCTTCCACTTTATAGGCAGCTTTTAAGCCCTGTATGGAGAAGCCAAAAGCTTTTATAATGCGGTTTAGTCCTGTATTGCCACTGCCTGCCATATTTTTTCCTATTGTTTTAATGTTGCAATATTACTCTGCATAACTCTCAATACTCGGGCATGAGCATATCAAATTTCGATCACCATAGACATTATCAACCCGATTCACTGTTGGCCAGTATTTTGTACGAGTTGATACGCCTTTCGGGAAAATAGCCAGTTGTTGAGAATAAGGTCTACCCCAACTCTCAGTAAGGTCTAACATGGTATGCGGTGCATTGCGTAGTGGATTGTTTTCCACCGTCCATTCGCCTGCTTGTACTTTGCTAATTTCTTCACGGATGGCGATCATGGCATCACAAAAACGGTCTATTTCCTGTTTGGATTCCGATTCGGTTGGTTCAATCATTAATGTTCCCGCCACAGGAAAGGACATGGTGGGTGCGTGAAAACCGTAGTCCATTAAGCGTTTGGCAATATCTTCATTATTGATGCCTGATTCTGTTTCAATGTCACGTATATCCAGTATACATTCATGTGCAACGCGTTGTTTATCGCCTCGATAGAGCACGGGATAGTGTTCCGCTAGACGTTCTGTGATGTAGTTTGCACTGAGAATAGCGATTTCGGTGGATTGCTTTAAGCCTTCTGCACCCAGCATTTTCATATACATCCATGAGACTGGCAAAATGGCAGCACTACCAAAGGGAGCGGCTGATACTGCTTTATTGCTAGGGTCTAAACCTTCAACGGGAGTGACGCTATGACTGGGCAAGAAAGGGGCTAAGTGATTTTTAACACCAATGGGACCAACCCCAGGTCCACCACCACCATGAGGAATAGCAAAGGTTTTATGTAAATTAAGATGTGAAACATCAGAGCCAAAGAAACCTGGTTTGGATAAGCCAAGTTGTGCATTGAGATTAGCACCATCCAGATAAACCTGTCCGCCATTTTGATGCACGATGTCACAGACTTCCACAATTGCTTCTTCAAATACGCCATGTGTCGAGGGGTAAGTGACCATTAAACTAGAAAGGTCGTCTTTATATTGCTCTGCCTTTGTGCGTAAATCGGCAATATCAATATTGCCTGCATCATCGCATTTTATAATGACCACTTTCATGCTGAGCATGGTGGCTGAAGCGGGGTTAGTTCCATGCGCAGAGCTGGGGATAAGGCAAATATTGCGATGCCCTTCACCCATGCTTTTTTGATAACCACGAATGGCTAATAAGCCTGCATATTCACCTTGTGCGCCTGAGTTTGGCTGCAGTGACGTCGCATCATAACCCGTGACTTCATCCAGCCAACTGGCGAGTTGAGTGATCAGTTTTGCATAGCCTTTGGTTTGTTGCTTGGGTGCAAAGGGGTGAATATCGGCAAATTCTGCCCAAGTAACAGGGATTAACTCACTGGTAGCATTGAGCTTCATGGTGCATGATCCCAGTGGAATCATGGCATGGGTCAGTGATAAATCACTATTTTCTAG
>JAGLBQ010000330.1 GCA_023146675.1 Cocleimonas sp.
GTTTATCCTTATTTTTATTGGGTATCTGTTTTTTTATTTTTTTATTACAAATCAAACTTAAAATGGATAGAGATTTTATTTTTAGTAAAGATTGCGGAGCAGGTAAAGGGTTGTTGTATGTGTTTACTAGTACATCAAATTGAAGGCGAAGAAGCTAAGGAATTGATTGTGGATTATTTTTATAAAACGATGAAAATCAGCAAATCTTAAAATTTGCTTGATAATGGAATCAGTTGATAATCAATAGGAGTTAGGAGTTAGGAGTTGAGGACATCCAATAAACAATAAACTTTAAATGGATGTCCTACTGATTGCTATTTTAAACGATTAATTATGTGCTTGTTACACCGAAAATTTCACGGTATAAAATACCCATGAGTGAAACCATCATAGGGTAAGTCCAAATCAAACCAAGACCTAGAGGGATGGCACTAACCATAATAATTATTCCCATCACAAGGTATAAACCAAAGATCTTAAACCAACGCTTAGTGATTGCTTTACGAGAAGCTTCCATTGCTTGCCATGCTGATAACTTCTTGTCTGCAATGAGAGGAATAATCAAACCGTATGCAATGGCTAAATAAAGACCAGGAATAATAAGTAATATAAAGCCAACCCATGTAAGAATAGTAGAAAACAAGCCTGCAAGGATAACCGTGCCTGTCACGCTAAAATAAGAAAACATCATCTTAAAAGAAATAGGCTGATCAACAGAGCGTTTGACGCCCATCATCATAATACCTGCCATAAAGGGGTACATAAAAGCCATAATGACGAGTTGTACAATAAGCTGTGTAGCCATTCCATCAGTTCCAGCAGCTCCTATTACAAAGCCTAATACACCTGTTACAAGCAATATACCAACTATCAATAAAAGTGCCGCTCCCCAAAAAGATCCTTTTAGCCCATTAGTTTTAGCCCATGCTTCTGAAAGCATCGCTTGAATAGTAAAATCGTATTCACCTGCGATGCCTGATTCTAAACTGCCACCGCCATGACTTCTAGTTTGGGGCATTTCAAGATTAGCATTTGGGGTTGAATAGGGATTAATAGGTGCCGTTGTTGTCATGATATAAACCTTTTTTTTTTATTAATTGATTAGGTAAAGAAGTTCCAAGCAATGAAGTTAGAATTGGGAGATTGTTGAATTTTCGCTTCTAAGTATAAAATGATCTTTAAGTAAATAGGGAATAAAACGGATAGTAGGTTAGTAGGTAATCTTAACTCATGGTATTACTAATTTTTTTGCCATATAACGCTGCTGCACCTCCAAGAGCATTATTTATACTTTTCTGTTAACTGAAGATTACTAAAAACGGCTACTTTTTTATAACTGCAAACGGTTTGAGGGGTTGAGGAAGAGCTGGGATGAGTTGCCCTTGGTTTTTTTTGAGCACATTGCCATTAAACCCAAGGGAAACAGGGAAATCGCATATCTGCCATACGGAATCGGAGCATCGTATCGCTGGAGCTTGCCGTTAATCCGCACGCTCTCACAAATCTATGTATTGGTGATTAAACCGCACTGCAATGACATTTGTGCCGCATTTCGGGCGTTTGGTTTTTACACCGCAATCCCGACGCCTAATCCTGTGTTTAGCTGAGAACTCTTTGAGTCCTTATTCAACCTGAAAAACAATGTTATAAGACGTTAAATGCGTGGTCGCGCCATTTCCCTCTCTCGCA
>JAGLBQ010000331.1 GCA_023146675.1 Cocleimonas sp.
ATACTCCACAATAGCTTCACCAATCACCAATCAACTATAAAGCCTGCGTAAATACCACATCATCCTGTTGCAGTAAGATCATGCAAAAGCCATTAATGGTGCTGCCAAAGCCTGTTAATGGCACAACACACAACACCTTTTGAAGTCATCAATTCATAGGCAAATTGAAAACCTCCAGTAACGGTTTTTTTTGAGTAAATCATTTAGATATAATCTGACGGCTTTATTTTTAGCATCTAGTGTGGAACGGGGTAAATTAAGTAATTCAACCACAGAGCGAGTCAGAAAATCAGATATTTTCTGAGAAGTTAATGCCATACTCAACACTCAACGTATAGAAGTTGTTGATTTAAAATCAGATATGCATTCAAATGGATTGATACTTTTTACTCTCTTTCTTTTTAGCCAAAGAGCAGTCCTACTTATATTATATTTTCACCTTCCCCAAGCGAAGCGCATTACTAACGACAGTAACTGAACTCATACTCATCGCCGTAGCCGCAATAATAGGACTTAATAAAATCCCAAAGAAAGGGAATAAAATACCGACTGCAATAGGGATGCCTATGAGGTTATAAATAAATGCGCCCCATAAATTCTGTTTGATATTTTTCATCGTGGCTTTGGATAAGCTAATCGTTTTTGAGACGCCAACTATGGAGGCGCTCATGAGCGCAATATCTGCCGCCTCTAGGGCTACGTCTGTACCTGTACCAATGGCGATTCCTACGTCAGCTTGGGTGAGTGCTGGCGCATCGTTTATACCATCACCAACCATTGCGACAATTTCATTTTGGGCTTGTAGTGAGCGAATTTTTTCTATTTTATCCGCTGGCATGACATCTGCGATAACATCATCAATACCTAGCTGTGCAGCAACTGATTGGGCTGTTTTTGCATTATCGCCTGTGAGAAGAATGGTTTTTAAGCCGAGTGCATGGAGCTGTTGAATCGCTTGTTTTGAGTCACTGCGAATAGGATCTGAAATACCCAATAGAGCGTGCAACTGTCCTTCTTTAGCAAGGTAAATGGGGGTTGCGCCTTGCTTCGCTAGTTCTTCTGCTTGGTCAATTATATTTTCAATCTCAATATTTTGATCATGCATTAACTCTGCATTGCCTAACCAGACAATTTGCTGATTAACTTGCCCTTGAATACCACGTCCTTCAATACTGCTAAATTTTGTCGCGGCGTGATAATCAACGTTATCCGCGTTAGCTTTACGAAGAATAGCAATACCAAGTGGGTGCTCAGAGTTCATTTCTAGGCTGGCAGCTAGGGAGAGAACCTCTTTTTCTGATGTATCCGCTAAGGGGAAAATATGGGTGAGCTGTGGGTTACCTTCAGTCAAGGTGCCTGTTTTATCCAGTACCACGGTGGTTAAATGGCTGGCTTGTTGTAACACTTCACCATTGCGAATCAAAATACCATTTTCAGCGGCACGCCCAACTCCGACCATAATAGAAATAGGCGTTGCCAAACCAAGCGCACAAGGGCAGGCAATGACCATCACCGTCATTGCAACAACAATGGCATACGCTAACGAGGGCTCAGGACCAAAGAGATACCAAAGTGCAAAGGCTACCGCAGCGATAATTAATACGGCTGGCACAAACCATGCAGCTATTGTATCCACCAAGCGTCCAATGGCAGGCTTGCTTGATTGTGCTTTGCGGACTAAATCAATAATGCGGGCTAATGCGGTTTCGCGCCCTATCCCTGTTGCGGTCATTAAAAAACTGCCTTTAGTATTTAATGTACCGCCAAAAACGTGCGCACCTTTGCTTTTATCAATAGGCATTGGTTCGCCCGTTAGCATGGATTCATCAACAAAAGATTGTCCTTCAATCACATTGCCATCCACAGGAATTTTTTCACCAGGACGAACGCGTAAGGTCTCTTCCAAGCCAACGTCATTAATTGGAATATCAATTTCCTGACCCTCTCTAATAGCGCGAGCGGTATCAGGTTGTAGACCAATTAAGCGCTTGATAGCTTCTGAAGTGCGTCCACGCGCTTTGGTTTCTAATGCGGCTCCCAAGGAGACTAGAGCGATAATAATAATGGCAGATTCAAAATAGACATG
>JAGLBQ010000332.1 GCA_023146675.1 Cocleimonas sp.
GCGGTTTTATTACTGTTGCTCGAACCTGAGCTAAATAGGTAAGCTGCCACTGCAACCGCCAAAATGACAATAACCCCTACAATGATGGATAACGTACTCTTTGTAATATTGTTTGATTTCATAACAGTAACCTAAATAAAGTATATTGAAATCTGATTCTACCAATAGTATCGGATAAAGTGTAGTCAGTGTTGATTTTGACCAAAATATATTTAGGAGCATGCACGGAATAACGTCCGAAGTTCTAACGCAGAATTTTTATTTTAGATTGTATGAAGTCGTAAAAGGCGCATAGTCATTTTACGTAACGAATGAAATCATTCAAGCTGGGTAAAAATGAAAGCTAGAGATCGGGAAGTTGTTTCGTACACGTTCCTTAGGCGTGAATATTCAAAAATACCCTCAATCCTAAACCCAAAAAGCCCTCACTAAATAATAGCGAGGGCTTTTTATATCAATTTTTAACCACTAAACTTGTTTAAAAACAAGAGTAGCAAACAAATTAAAAATTACTTTGCAATAGATGCTTTTTCTTGAGCTTCAATACGCTTTAACATTTCCATTGCTTGAGCAATTTGTGCCTGTAGTGCCGCTTTCATTTGCGCTGTTGATGCCATCGGTGCTGCTGGAGCATGGCCACGAGGTGAAGCATATGCTGGCATTCCCATATTATTAGCAACGCCTTGTCCTGCACCATTTGCTGCGTTAGAACCTAGTGCATTACCTGCACCATTACCTGCTGCTGTTCCATTACCAACACCATTTGCAGTTCCATTGCCATTCATTTTTGTACCACCATCTGCCTGACCTTTAGCGTCCATATTAGTGCGTCCTTTGCCCTTAAAGTTGATACTAAAATCAACTTCTCCGTCAGCATCACCTTTACCTGTTCCCCAGCCGTTTCCTTTTCCAGCAGCATTGCCTTTTCCAGCAGTTTCGCCTTTCATATCAGTGGCAGCATTACCTGCTGTATTGCCAGAACCATTTCCATTATTGAATCCATCGAACCAGTCAGCAGAAGCAGTTGTAGAGAGAGCGATTAAAGCAGCGAATGTGATAGTTTGTAATTTCATGAGTAGAACTCCTAGCTAAATTAAGAAAAGTTTCGTTAACAACGAATATAAGCATATCATAATATACTTATATTATTAGTCAACCTTTTTTTACCTTTTAGGGAACTTTTCTCCTTATTCTTACCATAAGTAAACTTTTTAATACCGATAGTCATCAACTAAAAACTTGAGAGCAATTATTCACTCAACTTTATCTATCAATTATTGAAACAAAAAAATCTCCACAGAGTAGATGTTACCAATAAGGTATTTACTTATAGATCACAAAAATAGCCAAAAATAATAAAGCAAACTCAACCAAGGCAATCATTTTCCAAAACATAACAGGATTACGTTCTATGAGAGGTTCCGCATGGTTTGAGCGGATGAGTTCTGTATTTGGTTTGGATAAATCCGTGACAAACTCAGATAATAGGTGATAACGCTTGCTAGGATTGGGTTGTACTG
Organism: Cocleimonas sp.; assembly: GCA_023146675.1. Lineage (GTDB taxonomy): Bacteria > Pseudomonadota > Gammaproteobacteria > Thiotrichales > Thiotrichaceae > JAGLBW01. The sequence continues at coordinate 1,521 of JAGLBQ010000332.1, forward strand.
CTTTGCGTATTGCTAAGTCAATCCAATCAGGAACCTGTGGGTTATATTCCCTTGCTGAGGTATAAACAAATTTCTTTGTAGCAGCGCGTTCAGGGCTGATTTCCCCATAGGGTAGTTTCCCTGTCAGCATTTCATAGGCAATCACACCTAGTGAAAAAATATCAGAACGATTTGTGCCTTGTTCGCCCTTAAAGTATTCGGGAGCAGAGTAGTTTGCTGTGCCAACAATATTACTGTGTTCGATAACTGACTTTATTTCTGCCAAACCTGATACTTTAGTTGAGCCAAAATCAATAATAATCAAGGTATTATTTTGATCAATAATAATATTATCTGGCTTGATATCCTGATGAATCATTTCCATACGATGCATACAGCGCAAGCCCTTAGCAAGCTGTGTAATGCTACCACGCACTTGCACTAACGTTGCTTTCGGGTTTTCTGACATCCACTGCTGTAACGTTTGCCCCTGAATATACTCAACGACACTATAAAGAAAATTACGCTGATGCTTTAACTCACAGGCTTTAATTAAATGGGGAGAATCGAGACGTTTTGCGACCCATTCTTCATGCAAAAATAAGTCAATATAGGCAGGATCATCAACAAAATTAATTGATGGCGTTTTGATGACAACCAGTGATTTTTCACTATCATTGCCCGTATAAGCGCCCTCATTAAAGGTAGCTTCTGCTAAATACACCTGACTACGAGCAGTCGCATGTAACTCACGAATGATTTCAAAACTATCCAAAATATTACCCGTGACTAAATCAGGCGGGAATGGCAAACGTGTTAGTTTTTCATAAAACTCTTGTTTATTTGCTTTGGCAATGGCATCAATACGTACTAGCTGGCAGCTTATATTATCATCGCTTTTATTCGCCAAAGCTGCTTTTAATATGGCATCACACGCCTGTTGAGGGTTATTGCGATGTTCTATTAAGTGCTCTCGTAGCTCTCTATCCGCAATAAAATCATGAACGCCATCGGTACTTAGAAAATACAGATCGCCTACTTCTATTGGAGTCCTGCGATAATCAATTTCCAAATGGGTATCAATCCCTAAAGCACGGCTTAGGTATTCACGATCTTTACTCAGCCAAATACGGTGATCATGGGTTAGTTGCACCAAATCACTATGACGTAAACGATAAATGCGACTATCACCGACATGAAATAAATGCGCCGTTTGTGATTTAAGCACCATCGCACTAAAAGTCGTCACCATACCTTTAGAGGAGCTATAGCGTTTTTGCCCTTGTGAAAACAACATACTATTAAGCGCAGACATGATCCGATTAACCGCATGTTTCACCGTCCATGATTCTGGGGTGCTGTAATAATCAGTTAGAAACTGCTTTACACTGAGCTGACTTGCCTCTTTGCCACCATCACTGCCGCTCATACCATCCGCGATCGCAATACTAATGCCTTTATTTTCTAATTGCGCATCATCAGGAATTTTTGTGCCATAAAAATCTTCATTTTCTGGCTTGATACCTGCGGATGTGGCTTGACCTAGTGTGATTGATAGCTTTTTATTCATAATAGATTTTCAAAAGTTATATTTCACGCAACCCCGCATCAGGTCAGGTAATACAAAAGCTTGATATGTGGGATGTAGAAAGTTGCACGTTAAAAAACGGGTAAATTTGAGGATATTGATTTCTGTAGGCTTATCAAAGCATAGAGTTAACTCACAGCTCAAAAAAGGCTGACCACGCCTCATCAGGCTGCCACTGTTGCAAAACCAACATCTCCAACTCATTAGATGCTGTTAGCCCCAACACCTTACGCTTATAGTGATGAGTAAAAGCGGATGCTCGCCAATTATAGGCGCAGTGTAACCAGACTTTTTGACCACTCAGTGCTTTCATTACATTAAGAAATAACTGTAAATGTTCGCTGCTAGGCGCATTAAATGGCACAGGAATATGAAAATAATTCATCCCTGCTTCGCTGACCATGCCGCCCTCTTCATACAATGCATCCGTTGAATCGTGCATTGCAAGATTGATCACACAATCATAGCCTGCGGCACCAATAGCTTCTATTTGCACTGGCGTTGGTTGTCCTGAAGTGGCTAGTTCGTTATTGACAGGAATATAGTTGAGGATCTGTGTTTCTGGGCTTTTGCCCATATCGCGGCTAATATTTTGCATGCTTATAACTCCAACTTATCTGTCTAACAATAAATGCACCCAATGCTTTACGGGTGTTTTAGTACGTTCTTGTAGATGTGTTTGACAGCCTATATTGGCAGTAACAATCATTTCTGGCTTATCTTTTTCAAGGTTGGCAATTTTATTATCGCCTAGCTGTGATGATAACTCTGGCTGTAAAATAGAATAAGTACCTGCTGATCCACAACATAAATGCGCATCCTTAATTGGATTTAGCTGATAGCCACAGTCTATCAATATTTTTTCTACGACACCTGTGACTTTTTGCCCATGCTGCAAAGTACAAGGGGGATGCCAGCTAATTGTCTTTGGCGCTGTTGTGGCTAATGCAGAATAATCTTCAAGCGCAATTATTTCTGCTATATCCTTGCATAACGTTGAAATAAAACGCGCTTTTTCAGCATATTCTGGATCATCTTGTAAATATTGCGCATAGTCTTTAATCATTAAGCCACAGCCACTTGCCGTTGTCACAATCGCTTCTGCACCTGCTTCAATTTCTGGCCACCATGCATCAATATTATGCTTCATCATTGTTTGTGCATCTTTTTCTTTATTGAGATGCTGACTAACTGCGCCACAACAGCCTGCTTTTTTAATATTGACCAGTGTTATCCCTAATTTATCGAGCACTCTGGAGGTTGCGCTATTAATATCGGGTGATAAAACAGGTTGAACGCAACCATCAAGAACGAGCATTCGACGCGAATGTTGTGCTCTGGACCATTTTCCTTTAGCTACTTTTGCAGGGATTTTACTGCGCAACGCCTTTGGCAAAAAAAGCGAAAAAGACCGCCCGACACGAAGAAAAAATTTAAAACGACGCCGATAAGGAAGCGTATTCAATAAGGCATCACGTACAAAGTGCTCTTTAAACGGGCGCTCTGTTGACTCTTCAATATGTTTTTTCCCAATCTCTAATAAACTGGCATATTGCACCCCAGATGGACAGGTCGTTTCACAATTACGGCAGGTTAAACAACGATCTAAATGATCACGCGTAGCGTTAGAGACCTCAGCACCTTCAAGCACTTGTTTGATAAGATAAATTCGACCACGAGGACCTTCATTTTCATCGCCTAAAATCTGATAGGTTGGGCAGGTCGCATTACAAAATCCACAATGAACACATTTGCGCAATATACTATCGGCTAACTGTCCATCCTTCGTCTGTTTTATGCTATCTAATAAATTGGTTTTCATCAAATATCTCGATACAATCGTCCAGGATTAAAAATGTTCTGTGGGTCTAACTTGCGCTTTAAGTTTTTCTGTAACTTATGCAGCTCAGGCGCTAATATAGGAAAGGGTGCCACTCCAGGCAAGTGCTTCTGCCCATTAAATAGCGTGGCGTAACCACCATGCCGTCCGACCACTGCACGAATAATTTTCTCTGCTGCGTTATTACTGACCCAACGTTGTGTACCACCACCTTCTAGCAATAAATCACCCTCAAAACGTGCCATCACTGGTGTATTAATAGGTAATGATAAACGCCATAATGGTTTTGAAACTTTATTAAAAAAGGCATGTTGTTGGTTGCGTATTGATTGCCAAAAAAAGATATCATCTTCTAAGAATTCAAAACTCATTTGCTGTGATAGTTTTTTCAACGCCGCGTCTATCGTAATATCTGATCCTGATAGACGCAGATAAAGTTTACCTCGATACCAACTGGTTGCTGATAGGGGTAAGTGCTGAGTGCGCCACTGCTTGCAATACGCCAAACCTTCTCCTTGCGTGGCATCCAGTATAAGACTTATTTCCTTCTCTGGTTTAGGCATCACCCGCAGCGAAAGATTAAGAATAACGCCAAGCGTCCCCATTGAGCGCACCATTAAACGTGACATATCATAGCCTGCCACATTTTTCATCACCTCACCACCAAATTTGACTATTTTCCCATCACCATTAATCATCTCTACGCCCAAAATCGCATCACGAATAGAGCCACTAAAAGCACGTCGAGGACCAGATATACCTGCTGCAACAACACCACCAATGGTACTCTGTTGGTTAAACATAGGTGGTTCAAAAGAAAGAATTTGCTGGTTTTTTTCTAATAACAACTCCAGATCTAGCAAACGTGTACCTGCACGCACCGTCACCACCAACTCTGTCGGATCATAATTAATAATGCCCGTGTGATTTTTCAGTTCGAGAATGTTTGATGTTTCGACGGGATCTCGCCCATAAAATAATTTGCTATCACCTCCACGTATTAATAATGGAGAACGCAGATCAATAGATGACTGGACTTGTTGCTGTAACTCAATACTGATATCACGATCTACTATTGAGCTAGGGGTAATATTTAATGCCATAAGTTATATTTATTGATATCCAAAATGTTGCTCAACTATTTAAGGCAGGGTAGCCTGTTAATTTAGTTTTTTAAATTATCTCGCAAAGCAATAATGAAGAAGATTAAAAAATAGGATGAAACAGTTAGATTAATTTTGTGCGGGTAATTAATCTTTGCAAGCATTAAGGGGTGAAGAAAAAAAAATTCTACCTTATATTGAACAATTTATTACTTCCTCATCCCTTATGTTTTTCTCATCATAATTCCTAAAAACGTGGTATATCAGCATGTGGTAACTCACCATTATGCACATGCATCGCACCGACCTCAGCACAACGATGCAAAGTAGGTATCACCTTACCTGGGTTTAACAGCTCATAAGGATCGAAAGCGTGCTTGATATTATGGAAATGCGTCAATTCATCAGGATTAAACTGTACACACATCTGATCCAGTTTTTCAAATCCAACACCATGCTCTCCCGTAATCGTCCCCCCCATTTTGACACATAATTCTAAAATATCACCACCAAAATGTTCCGCCTTTTCTAACTCGCCATCAATACCCGCATCAAAAAGAATCAAGGGATGCAAATTGCCATCACCCGCATGAAAAACATTGGCGACACGTAAGCCATACTTCTCTGATAAGGCTTTAATCTCAACTAACACCTCAGCAATACGTTTACGTGGAATCGTCCCATCCATACAATAATAGTCAGGTGAAATGCGCCCAACCGCAGGGAAAGCCGCTTTGCGTCCTGCCCACAACTGCGCCTTTTCTTGTTCTGAATTTGCCATTACCACATTACTTGCATTGGCTTCTCCTAACGCAACCATCACAATATTAACCTGCTCTGCCAAATGCTCCTCTGCACCATCTAGCTCACACAGTAAAATAGCTTCAGCATCAACAGGGTAACCTGCGTTAGCAAAATCTTCTGCCGCCTTAATAGCAAGATTATCCATCATTTCCAACCCTGCGGGTATTATCCCCTTAGAAATTACGATTGCAACGGCATTCGCAGCATCTTCCACCGCATCAAAAGATGCCATCAAGACATTCGTTGCCAGTGGACGGGGCAATAATTTCACCACAACCTCAACAATAATCCCTAGCATTCCTTCTGAACCTGTCATTAGTGCTAATAAATCATAACCAGGAGTATCCAGTGTCATTGAACCCAGCGTGACTAAGTCACCTTCAACCGTAATAATCTTAACTTCTAAAATATTATGCACGGTTAAACCATACTTTAAGCAATGCACCCCACCCGCATTTTCTGCCACATTACCACCAATTGTGCAGGCAATCTGTGACGATGGATCAGGTGCATAATATAAACCATAAGGTGCTGCTGCCTCCGATATCGCCAAATTCCTCACCCCTGGCTGTACCCGCATCGTCATGTTTTCATGATCAATATCAATAATCGTATTAAAGCGTGACAAGCCAAGAATAATGCCGCCTTCATGCGGTAAAGCACCCCCTGAAAGTCCCGTACCTGCACCACGCGCAACTACTGGAATACGCTGGCTTTCACAAGCACGAATAATTTTTTGCACCTCTTCAATCGTGCTTGGTAAAGCAACCGCAATAGGAATACGCTGATAGGCAGGCATGCCATCACATTCATAAGGCTTTAAGTCTTCTTTAGCCGTTAGTAGGTATTTCTCTGGAAGTATTTCGCGCAGGGCTAACAGGATGTTGTTACGTGACTCTGGTTCGCTATTCATGACTGGTTTCAACTGTAATTATTTGGAGATACTTTAACAAATAATTGATAATACTGCCTTAAGATTCAGCAAGCCATTTCTATAAAATAAATAGGCTTAAAAACTACGGAGCTTATGAAAACCATATTATCGGGTAATTACTAAACACTATTGAAAGTACTTTGAAGTTTAAGAACTTTTGTAAAATAAACTATCTGCTAAAAACCTACTAGCATTTATTTGAACTCATGGTAAATTTTAGAACAAAAAATAATGATCTAGCTGTAAGTTATAAGAAATTACCTTTCTTTAAACTAGCCCTAAAAGCCCATCTCCTCTTACTTTCCCTCTATCTATTTAAGAAAAAGCAAATATTAATCTTGACTAATACACTAGGTTTTCTAATAATACCTACTAAACCAGTCGGTTATTTTATTGCACGAAATTTAATCATTAAATTTTATAACACCTACCCCTGCAAATAGCTAGATACAACTGACTTTCTTCCAAAATTATGGGTAAACAAAAATGAAACTATCAACAAAAAGTCGTTATGCTGTAACCGCAATGATGGATTTAGCGATCCATGATCGGGAAAGACCTGTAACACTGGCTGATATCTCTCACTGTCAGGGAATATCTCTTTCCTATTTAGAACAACTCTTTGCTAAGTTGCGTAAGGCAGGTCTTGTCGAGGGTGTGCGTGGACCAGGCGGTGGTTATCGACTTGGTAAGCCGTCTTACCAGATCAGTGTGGCGGATATAATTTTTGCTGTGGATGATTCACTTGATAGTACTAAGTGTAAGGGCAATAAGGACTGCAATGGTGGTAATAAATGCTTAACACATAAATTATGGGCTGATTTAAGTGATCGACTTTTTGAATTTTTGGATGGGATTTCTCTTTCAGAATTTGTTAGCCGCCCTGAAGTACTTCAACTATCGCAACGCCAAGACACCACAGCTAGTCGCATTGCTAATATGTTTCCTCCCCATGCAAGTCTGTCGACTAACTCAAAGCATCAGTATCAGTGATTTAGCAATAGATTAGATATAAATCATAACAATTTAGAGCTTCAAGCATCGTTTTTAACTGATAAATAGATACGAAAAAAATAACTATACAGACTTAGTTGTTACCCAATCCCAAATAAGTTTAGTAGCCATTAAAAAAGCCCCAATATGTTGTCATATTCAGGGCTTTTTTATTTTAATAGCGTTATCTTTTTCTACACTATTTTATTTACTACTCTCAATCATACTATGAATAATGGGTGCAAGAATAATCTCCATTGCCATACTCATTTTTCCACCTGACACAACGATAGTATTACGACGTGTCATGAAAGAACCTTCTATCATGTTCAATAAGTAAGGAAAATCAATACCAAACTTTGCAGGGTCTTTAAAGCGAATAACCACCATACTCTCGTCAGGCGTTGGAATATCGCGTGCAATAAAAGGATGCGATGTATCAACTAAAGGGACGCGTTGGAAGTTAATATCAGTACGTGCAAACTGAGGAGTAATGTAATGAACGTAATCAGGCATACGACGCAAGATAGTCTCAACCGTATCTGCTGCCGTATAACCACGCTCAGAATAATCACGATGTATCTTCTGAATCCACTCTAGATTAACACTCGGTACTACGCCAATTCCCAAATCAACAAATTTAGACGTATCAACATCCTGTTTTTCATCAGCAACTAGACCGTGCAATCCTTCATAAAAGAGTAAGTCACTTCCTGCCTCAATATCTTCCCACGGCGTAAACTCACCCGATGTATTATTACAACCAAGACGCTTATTCTGCTCGGCGGCTTCGTCATCATTGTGTAAATAATAACGTTTTTTACTAACGCCAGCTTCACCATATTCTTTAAAGGTTTTTTCTATCGCGGCAAAATCATTTGCTTGAGGACCAAAGTGGCTAAAGCTGAGATCACCACTCTCTTCTGCTTCTTTTGCTTTTTGACCAAACTCAACACGACTTAGGCTGTGAAAGCTATCGCCTTCAACAATCGCTGGGCTAATGCCCTCACGATTAAAAATGTTCTCAAAAGCTCTTTTAACATAGGTTGTACCAGCGCCAGATGAACCAGTAACAGAAACAACAGGATACTTACTTGACATAAAAACTCCTTAGAAAGTTATATATTGGGGTGTGGCTATTGTATATGCGATTTATAGAGAAAAAACAATATCTAATAATACCTATCCCATTAGTGATTTACGCATAAGCCACTCATTGTGATGTATATATTCTAACCGATCATAGGTAAATTCAATAACTGAGTTTTAATTATTTCAATAA
>JAGLBQ010000333.1 GCA_023146675.1 Cocleimonas sp.
TAAAAACCACCTTTTTTTCACCTCTTGATCTTGACAATAGAAAATTACAAAGTTACCCACACTCCCTGTGGATAACTCTGTGTATAAGTTAGTGATTATGCTCTCTAAGCCTTATATAATATGACATTTAGTAAAAAGCGTATTTTTTATACATTATATCTATATTTATATTTATCAATTACTTACAAATATTTTTTGATATACTAATGGCACTAAATGAGGCATCTGCTTAAAAAACATTCAAATAGCTTTAAGCTGTGAATAAATGCGTATGCAAAATAATATAAATCAAATACCATATATAGATATCAAGTAATTTTTAAGGAAAAAATGAAGGAATATTCCCCGCGTGTAGGTTTCGTTAGTTTAGGCTGCCCTAAAGCATTAGTAGACTCAGAGAGAATTCTCACCCAGCTAAAAATAGAAGGTTATGAAATAAGTGCAACTTATGACAATGCCGATGTCGTCGTTATCAATACTTGTGGTTTTATTGACTCTGCTGTAGAGGAATCTCTTGATGCGATTGGTGAAGCAATACAGGAAAATGGTAAAGTAATCGTCACAGGTTGTCTCGGTGTGGACTCTGAAAAAGTGCTAGCAGCACACCCTGACGTACTAGCTGTCTCAGGACCGCACGCTTACGAAGAAGTAATGACCGCAGTACGTAAACAAGTTAAGCCTGCACATGACCCTTTTTTAGATTTAGTACCACCACAAGGGATTAAGCTAACACCACGTCATTATGCTTATTTAAAAATATCCGAAGGGTGCAACCATCGTTGTACCTTTTGCATTATCCCCTCCTTACGCGGTGATTTGGTCAGTCGCCCTATTGGCGATGTGCTACAAGAAGCTGAAAACCTAGCTAAAGCGGGTGTAAAAGAGCTACTGGTTGTCTCACAAGACACCAGTGCCTATGGTATCGACACCAAATACCGCACAGGTTTCTGGCAAGGTCGCCCAATTAAGTCTCATATTCAGCAACTTACCGAAGCATTAGGTGAGCTAGGCATTTGGGTACGCTTACATTATGTTTACCCCTATCCACATGTTGATAAAATTATTCCTTTAATGGCTGAAGGAAAAATTCTTCCGTATCTCGATATACCTTTTCAGCACGCGAGTCATACGATACTAAAGAATATGCGCCGCCCTGCACATGCAGAAAAAGTACTAGAACGTATTAGCAAATGGCGTGACATTTGTCCTCAACTAGCTATTCGTAGCACCTTTATCGCAGGCTTTCCTGGAGAAACAGAAGCAGACTTTGAGCTAATGCTAGATTTTCTACGCGAAGCACAATTAAACCGCGTTGGCTGCTTCGCCTACTCTCCCGTCGAAGGCGCACAATCAAACGAACTGCCGAACCATGTTCCTGAAGATGAAAAACAGGATCGTGTTGAACGTTTTATGGAAGTACAAGCAGACATCAGCGCAGCAAAACTCTCCGCACAAATAGGCAAGCGCATGACCGTACTGACGGATGATGTCAGTGAAGACTTCACCATTGCACGAAGCTACGCCGATGCACCTGAAATTGATGGTGTGGTCTTTATTGAAGGTGAAAGACTAGAATCGGGACAGTTTGCTGAGGTAGAAATTACACATTCTAGTGAGCATGATTTATGGGGGAAGTTAGTTTAAGGTGACAGGACATCAGTAGATTAATTTCATGAAGAATCTATACTTTCCTCATAAAATATTAAGCGTAAAGTCAAAACCCTCAAGTAAAGTCATTAGACTGCTACTTGGGTTATATAATTTTTTATAATACGTTACCTTTTAAACTAAAATATTAGCTTTTGACGGAAATTAAATTGCCAATTCATACTTGGATTTTGAAAGATTTCTGATTTCTAGTGTGACGACCCCACTAGAACACTTAAAAGGTGGCTGGTTGTAGCATAAGGAATATTGCTACTCTATTGCACTGATTATCACTCACTCAGAACCTACAAAGCGTGAGTTTGCTATTAAGAAGTTAACTAAGGATAATAAGAAATTCTTGATCATTCATAGTGACACTAAACAATGCGGAAAAAACTAGCCTATATTCAACAAACTTGCGCATCAAATACAACATCACAACAATGCCGTGCCTATTTTATTGCACTTGCAATATGGAATGATTTTTCTGCGGGTCGTATCACCATCCGCGCAATGGGTCTTGTTTATATTACATTATTATCATTAGTGCCGTTATTAGCACTAAGTTTTTCTGTCTTAAAATCATTCGGCGCGCACAATCAAATTCAGCCTATTTTACAACAAATGCTCGAACCTCTAGGGCAGAAAGGAATTGAGATTGCGGCTAAAATCAATGATTTTGTAAGTAATGTCAATGTGGGTGTATTGGGGGCTATTGGTTTAATTGTGCTAATTTATACCAGCGTCTCGCTAATGAATAAAATAGAGGAGGCTCTCAATTTTACTTGGAAGGTTAAAACTTCACGCAATCTTGTTAATCGCCTGCGGCATTACCTCAGCCTAATTATTTTAGGACCTATTCTAATTTTTACAGCCGTAGGATTGTGGGTTTCATTACTTGATATGAGCTGGATAAAAGCTCTTTTTTCAATAGAAACCATTACCCCTGCATTTGGATTTTTTAACTCACATTTATCCAAAATAATCTCGGTGCTTGGCTTTGCTTTTGTTTATATTATTATTCCCAATACTCATGTAAAACCTAAAATAGCACTGATTGCCGCTATTATTGCGGCTCTTTTTTGGCATATTACAGGTGGTATTTTTGCAGCCTTTGTCGTGAACTCTAGTACTCAAGCTGCAATTTACTCTGCTTTTGCAAGTTTACTGGTCTTTATGTTGTGGATGTACGCTAGCTGGTTGATTTTATTATTTGGCTCACGTATCGCTTTTTATCTACAATATCCACAACAAGCACGCTATTCACACCATGCTAAATCCCTTAGCCCCCTGATTACAGAAGCATTGGCTTTATCCGCTATTAAGCTCATTACCAAGCGCTTCTATAGCAGACAATCCGCCCTGACTCTCAGTGAAATAGCAGAGAACATGAAAGTATCTGACTCGTATATTGATGACATTTTAAAGGTATTGCAGGCGCATCAATTTATTGTCACAGACTCGGAACAACCACCACGGTATATTCTAAGTTGCGCTGCGGAAAATATAAAAATTAACGAAATAAAAGAAGCGATTATGCAAGGTGACACTAGCCAACAGCGGCTAATGAAAGATTTACTTAAAGGAAATCAGGCATTACAGAGCAATATTTCAACCAGCTCTTTATTTAATGATGATATGATTAGCTTAAAAGACTTCGCCATAACCAAATAATTTATGATGCTCCTTAATCGCATAGCGATCGGTCATCCCTGCAATATAATCTGCAATAATACGTGCCTGCCCTGCTTCACCCTTCTGTTTTAAAGCAACCTTCGCATAGCCTTGATGTTCAGGCGGTAACAGGCGAACATCCTCTAAAAAAGTAGCAAATAAGGATTCCACAATCTGATGCGCTTTGCGTGTCATACGATACACTTTATGATGATAATAAAGATTCTGACGTAAAAAGGTTTTGAGTTGTTTATTCTGCACAATCATTTCGCTACTAGAATAAATTAATGCTTCACTTGCCCGCACATCTTCAATCGTTTCTACGCCTGATGCTGCAATATTTTTCTGACTGGTTGTAATGAGATCAATCACCTGTAAGGCAATCATACGGCGAATAATCTCATGGATTTGACGGGTTGCTTCTAAATCAGGATATTTATCTTTAACTTTTATATATTGCGTGGCGAAAAGCTCTATCTCACAGAGTTGAGAAATACTGATTAAACCAGAGCGTAATCCATCATCAATATCATGGTTATTATAGGCAATTAAATCTGAAATATTAGTTAGTTGTGCTTCAAGTGATGGCTGCTGCTTGTTAATAAAGCGCAGTCCTACCTCGCCTAATTGTTTGGCATTTTTCTGTGAGCAATGTTTTAAAATCCCCTCACGCGCTTCAAATGTAAGATTTAAACCATCAAAATCAGCATAACGTTTTTCCAATAAATCAATTACTCGAAGTGACTGTAAATTATGCTCAAAACCACCAAAAGACTTCATACAGGTATTTAGCGCATCCTGCCCAGCATGTCCAAACGGTGTGTGTCCTAAATCATGTGCTAATGCAATTGCCTCCGTTAAATCCTCATCTAGATTGAGTGTTCTGGCAATAGAGCGCGCTATTTGTGCGACCTCAATGGAGTGGGTTAATCGAGTACGGTATAGATCACCTTCATGATTTACAAATACTTGCGTTTTATATTCTAAACGACGAAAAGCAGTTGAATGAATAATACGATCGCGGTCACGTTGGAATTCACTGCGTAGGTTTGGGGAATCCTCGCAGTGTTGGCGACCTTTGGATTGATTTGGATTTGCTGCGTAGGATGCTTTCATTGTTGACTACTCTGATATTGATCAATATATGCCAATAACCCTCCCAATTTCTAACAGGGTGGTATCTTAATTTTTTATGTATTTATAACTATAATATAAAAAATTTTATGAAAGCAAGACTAACTGACAAGATTCAATTCATTTTTAGATATACGCTATAATCACAACAAATAACTAATAAAGGAAACCATCATGGCAGCTTACCAAGTAGCCCGCTCTATCAAAATTTCTGCACCCATAGAAACGCTTCGTACATCACTCATTGATTTTAAACAATGGTCTGCATGGTCACCTTGGTTAATCACAGAGCCTGATGCAAGCATTGAATACAGTGATACCCAAGGAGATGTTGGGTCTAGTTATCGCTGGGAGGGAAAGCTGATTGGTTCTGGAAATATGCAAATAGAGAAAATAGCCAATTCCAGAGTGGATATGATAATTACCTTTATCAGCCCCTTTACATCAAAAGCTGACGTTACTTTTGAACTTGAGAGTCTAGGTGATGAGACTAACGTAACATGGAGTATGTCGGGCAAAGTGCCCTTTTTCCTTATTCCGATGCTTAAAAAAATGAAAGCCTATATTGGTATGGATTATGAGCGTGGTTTGCGTTTGCTGAAAGAATATATAGAAACGGGTTCTGTTTCATCCTCTGTCACCATTGAAGGTGTTATTACTCTACAGTCAAAAAAATATATTGGCATTGCAAATGACTGTGACCTAAAGGATATGAGTACAGTCATGCCAGCCGATTTTCAAATGGTGGGCGGGTTTATAGAAGAGAATAATTTGCCTATTGATGGTTCTGTATTTGCACTCTATAACGATTTTGATCTTACTAATCAGCACGCTAGTTTTATATCGGCTATTCCTATTAAAGGGGATATTGAAGTAAAGGTCGATGCTCCGTTTATAATAGGTGAATTGGAAGGGGGTGATTTTATCAAAGCAACACATACAGGCTCTTACCCGCACTTAGGTAATGGCTGGGCTGCGGCAATGGGATATGGCAGAGCTAAAAAAATAAAAACAAGCAAATCTCCCGTTGGAATTGAGTTTTATCTAAATGATCCTACTACCACACCTGCTAATGAGTTGATCACAGAGATTGTTTTGCCTATAAAATAAATTTCAATGCCTGAATTTTTGTTGTCTTTGGATGCTAAGGAACATGCATAAAGCAATTTTTGTGCATGCTCCATTGTAAAAATATTCAATTATTTTTACAGTGGAATAAAGCAGTATGCTTAATAAAACGACATTTGAAAGCGTGCTTGTACTGCTTTAGTCGTTTTTGTTTGAGTATCTTTCTCAGCATCCATTTGTCCATAATCCAGCATGACACGTGTTTTATTATCAACATAGTAATTTGCACCAATGGTTTTGCTTTTAGCGATGCCTCCAGAAAGGGTAGTGGACTCAAGATCTAACTCACTCATTCTTGCAACTAATTCTATATTCGCCTTTCCTTTCTTAGGCTTAGGAGCAGAAAATACGCCTTTCTTTTTATTGTACTTATGTGGCGCTCCTGATAGTGCATAAGCTGCGCTAACATACCAACCTTCTATACTATCCTGTGTATGGGAATTATGATTAAGTTGTGTCTGTATATATTCACCTTGCAGTAATAAAGCTCCCTTATTCCACGCAACTTCAAGACCTTCAGTAAAATAACTATCAATATTATCCAGCTTGCCTGTACTCACCATCACATCGGATAATTTACTGCCTGCCCTTGCTTCAAACTTTACTTTTTTTCCATGCGGATCAGTTCTACTTAATGAGCCTCCTAGATGTAACAGGCTATCCTCATTTTTATAAACAACAACGGTAGTGCGTGTTGAAATAACCTCTTTAGCCGATACTTTATCTTTAAACTCATCTAATGCCGTAATCTTATCTCCCGTGACACTGCCACTCATTGTCCAATTATCGCCATACGTGTTGACTTGAACACCCACCCCACTATCAGGCAATAGTTCATCAACGGCTGAACGCTCCATAAAAGGCATTTGGCTAGAACTCGAACTATTTTCAAGCCCTGCAATATGCCCAAGATTTCCTACTTTGATACTGGTTTTATCAAAACCTCTGTACTCAATATAAGCATCCCCAACACGGGGAGTAGAATCTTTAATATCATATTCAAGCTTAGCCCGTACATCATCGCCAAACTTTGCCGTAGCACTTACTCTGGCACGTCTAATCTGACTGTCTTTTTTACTATCAACCCCATCATCAATCATAGCGGCATCATAATGCAGCTTTCCTTCTAACTCGATGGCGATATCATCAGTAATATCAAACTCAATCGCCCCTACAGAAGAAGATAAACAGCTTACTAACAAACACAAAAACTTTTTATTCTTTATCATTTTAATCACCTTACTATGCTATGTGGAATGACCACAGTTGACTTATAAATACTCAATATGATTAAAATATATAGAGCGATATAGCTTTAGAAGGATTTCAAAGAAGAAGGGTAGTTAATGGAGGATATGAAGCAATAAGAGGTATTGGTATGAATGATATTCACTGGACAGTGCAAGCTGAGGGCTTTTTTATCTCGTTACCAAATTCTATTGGGTAACGCTGTTCTGAAATTCCATTTCGATACAACGCTATGGAAATAGAATTTCCAAACTACACACCCAAATAGGAATTTGGGTACAAGTGATCATATTTTCAATTAGCAAGCAGTATCAACGGTTATTGCACTTGTTGGAAGTATTGCGAAGAATTTTAGGTGAGGAATGTAGGTAGTCAGACTATCAAGAGCTCAAACACTGCTCAATAAAATTATCCGCTAAGTGGGGCAACTCAACAGGTTGGTCAAACCAAAGATAAAGTGGCTGATCTAACCCCATCCCGTGCATATAATTATACAGTGCTTTATTTAACCCTTTGCCCAGCATCTCATGGTCAACCTCACTATTATCGCTAAATTCAATATCATTATTAGCAAAAAGTGCATTGTTTGGCGGATTTAGTGTTACCCCATATTCATTTGGATTCATTCCTACAGGGCTATGAATGGTGGCAGCGAAACGATGCCAATAGGCAGAGTGAAAGCATTGGTTGAGCATTAATTGACGTACATATTCAAGTGATAAAATAGTTTCAGCTTCGGTTTGTGTGGGAAAGCCGTACATTAAATAGGTATGCACTAAAATTCCTGCATCAGAAAACCCTTTCGTAATACGGGCTACTTGTTGCACGGTTACGCCTTTTTTCATCAGTGCTAATAAACGATCTGAGGCGACTTCTAGCCCACCACTAATAGCAACACAGCCTGAGTTGGCTAATAATTGGCATTTCTCAGGTGTAAAGGTCTTTTCAAAGCGGATATTTCCCCACCATGTGATAATCAAACCTTTATCAATAATCTTCTGTGCCATTGAAAACAGTACTTTTGGCGGCGCTGCTTCATCCACAAAGTGGAATCCTGTTTGCCCAGTTTCAGCAATCAATGTTTCAATGCGCTGTACAATAATATCCGCACCTGCTTCATCATAACGGGAAATATAATCTAAATTGAGATCACAAAAACTGCATTTTGACCAGTAGCAACCATGTGCAATGGTGAGCTTATTCCAGCGTCCATCACTCCACAGCCGATGCATCGGGTTTAGCATTTCACACAGAGAGAGGTAGTGATTGATAGGTAAGCCATCATAAGTGGGTGTGCCAATGTCTTTATGTGCTACATCATGATAGTCCCTATTATTGGCATAGATAATCTTTCCCTTATCTAAATAATAAGTACGCACCAGATGATTGTGCAAGCTAGAATCTTTAAAATAAGCAAATAGATTGAGTA
>JAGLBQ010000334.1 GCA_023146675.1 Cocleimonas sp.
GTCATTACACCGCTATTAACTCAGTGCGGTATTCAAGGTATTATGCGCGCTTATATAATTTCTTTGTTAGCCAAGGAAAAGTTTGATTTGGTAGAGCGTTCTGTTTCAGAGAAAGATGTTAATAATGCGGATAGGATCTTTTTTACCAATTCAATTATTGGACTATGGTTTGTTAATAACATTAATAATACTGTATTTTCCTCCCCGAAAAAAAATCATGATTGCAGCATAATTGCTTATTTGCAAAATGAAATCATAACGTTAGAAAAAAATTCTTAGTAATTAAATTAAAGAGCATTAGGATAATGAAATTTATAAAGTGGTTGTTTTTCCTTTTAATCATCGCTGTGGGTGTTGCTGGCGTTATTGGTAATAATTTTTATCAAGACTATATCAACCAAAAACTTCCGCATGATGTGACTAGCTTTAGTATTAAAAAAGGTAGCAATATCCGTCAAGTAGCCAAAGATTTAGCCCAAAAAGATATTTTTAAGCCTGCTATTGCTTTTACTCTTTTAGCCAAACTATCCAAACAAGATAGGAAAATTAAAGCGGGTGAGTTTTCATTAAAGAAAGGAATGACGGCTAACGATGTACTGAATCACTTTACTTCAGGCAAGACTATTCAATATAAAACAACACTGATAGAAGGTAAAACATTTAAAGAAATAATAAAGGTTATTAAAGCTGATCCTAATCTTAAACAAACACTTTCAGATGATGATTATAAAAATATAATGACACTGATGGGGACAGAGGAAGGTAAAAAATATAGCAAGCCAGAAGGCTGGTTTTTTCCTGATACTTACAGTTATCCGCGTAATACAACCGATCTACAGTTTTTAAAACGTAGTCATCAAGCAATGCTAAAAAAATTAAAGAAGGCATGGGAAGGACGCAAGCAATACAAGGGTATTAACTCTATTTACGATGCATTGATTCTTGCTTCAATTGTTGAAAAAGAAACAGGTCAATCTTCTGAACGCCCTATGATCGCACGTGTATTTCTTAATCGCCTTGAAAAAGGCATGATGTTGCAAACTGACCCAACCATTATCTATGGTATAGGCGATAGTTTTGATGGCAATATACGCAAGCGTGATCTAAAAAAAGATAATCCCTATAATACTTATACGCGAAAAGGTTTAACCCCAACGCCAATTACAACACCAGGCGCTGAAGATATTAATGCGGTATTTCATCCTGCTGATTCAAAAGCACTTTATTTTGTTGCCAGAGGTGATGGAACCTCTTATTTTTCAAATACCTATTCTGAGCATAAAAAAGCAGTTCGCCAATATCAATTACGCAGGAATAAAAAATAATGTTGGGTCGGTTTATAACATTTGAAGGGGTTGAGGGTGGTGGAAAAACAACCAATATAAAGATCATTGCTGAATTACTGCAAGATAAAGGCAAAAATATTGTATTGACACGAGAGCCTGGTGGTACAGAAATAAGCGAGGCAATACGAGATATTTTACTCTCAAAAGAGCTTCCTGCAATGCATCAAGATACTGAGTTATTATTGATGTTTGCAGCAAGAGCTGAGCATTTGCAAAAGAAAATATTACCTGCTTTAGCTCAGGGGAAATGGGTATTATGCGATCGATTTACTGATGCTAGTTATGCTTACCAAGGCGGTGGCCGTGGTATTGATATTAAACGAATTGCGACACTGGAGCGCTGGGTACAAAATGATTTTCGACCAGATCATACTTTTTTATTTGATCTAGATGCTGAAACGGGTTTGAGTCGCGCAAAAAGTCGTGGAGAAACAGACCGCTTTGAGCAAGAAGATATTGAATTTTTTAATCGCATTCGTGCCAAATACCTTGAAATGGCAGCACAAAATTCAGACCGCTATCATGTTATTAATGCTCAGCATAATTTAGCACAGGTTCAACAGCAGGTAACAGACACATTAAATAGTATACTTTCTTAATTATGATTTATACATGGCATCAAAAAATTTGGGATCAATTGGTTGCTACACGCAATGCTAATCATTTACCGCATGCAATTTTAATATCAGGTGCAGAAGGCATAGGGAAACAAGCCTTTGCTGAAGCTTTAGTTAATAGTTTGCTATGTGAATCTCCTCAAGAAAACTACAATGCTTGCGGTCAATGCAAAAGTTGCCATGTTAAACATTCAGATGCACACCCTGACTATTATCAAGCTTCTATCGCTGAAAATAAAACACAAATTGTTGTTGATCAAATTCGCCAACTCAATAACTTCTTACACATGAGTCGTAGCTATCAAGGGAGCCGTGTTGCTTATATAAACCCTGCTGAATCATTAAATGTTAATGCGGCGAATAGTCTGCTTAAATCTTTGGAAGAACCTGCAAATAATAGCGTTATTATTCTAGTCACCTCACAAATATCAACCTTATTAGCAACGATTAAAAGCCGTTGCCAAATGCTTCACTTGCCAACACCCAATAAGCAAGTTGCATTACATTGGTTATCACTACAATCCACACAACACAGCCCAGAAGAACTGCTAGAAATGTCTGCTGGAAAACCGCTTTACGCTCTAAAGTTAGATAATGAAGAGCATTTTAAACGTAGAAAAGACTTTGCTCATGATTTATCAGCTGCTATCAATCAACGGCAGTCAGTGACTGAAGTGTCAAAAAAATGGCAAAATAGCCCTAAAGATGAATTGCTTGATTGGCAGATACATTGGGTTCAGCAGCTAATAAAATACCACTTTAATACGAAACAACATCTACCTGCCTTAGCTATTCCACAGTCAGCTAATCTCAATCACTTATGGACTTTGCATGATGAATTAATCAAATTTAGAGAAATAGCCCACACATCACTAAATGCTCAATTATTTATTGAGAATATGCTACTGTCATGGGTAAAATTATACTAAATATAAAATATCATGGAAAAAAAAGAACGTAACGTACTACCGCTAACCATACCTAATAAAACTTCCTTACATGCTGCTTATATGCCATTTTTAAAAGGCGGTGGTTTATTTGTACCAACGCAAAATGAGTACTTTTTTGGTGATGAAGTTATTGTTGTCACAAGTATTGTTTATTTAGAGAAAAAAATAGCTATACCTGGCAAAGTTGTTTGGGTCTCTCCCAAAGGAGCCTCAAATAGTAAGCAAGGTGTTGGGATTAGATTTTTCGGTCCAACTCAAGTGAAAATTAAGCTAGCATTGGAGTCTATTTTAGGAGAGTTAGCCAAAAAGCCTGCCCTGAATCATAATTATTAGAGGAGGAAAGAAACTTCTTTTAGGCGGATTTCTGTATAATTACCTCTTTTTTGGAAGAATATTTCATATGCTGACTGACTCTCACTGTCACCTCGATAAAATTAAGCTCGATGCATTTAACAATAACTTTGACAACCTTATAACAGCAGCAACAGAGTTTGATGTTAGTCGTTTTCTTTGTGTTTGCATTGATTTAGAGCGGTTTAATGATGTGTTACAAATTGCAAAACAATATCCACAAATTTACTGCTCTGTGGGGGTTCACCCAACAAGTGAAGGTGGTAAAGAGCCAAGTGTTAATGACCTTATTGAGCTGGCGACGAATGACAAGGTTATTGCGATTGGTGAAACAGGTCTGGATTATTTTCACATTAGTGATGAAGATAAGGATATGGAATGGCAGCGCGAACGCTTTCGTGTGCATATAAATGCGGCAAAAAAAGTAAAAAAACCTTTAATAATTCATACCCGCTCAGCCAAAGAGGATACTTTGAAAATTTTGGCAGAAGAGGGGGCTGATTCAATTGGTGGCGTAATGCACTGCTTTGCCGAAAACTGGGAAACTGCGCAAAAAGCAATTGACCTAAATTTTCATATATCATTTTCAGGAATCGTCACCTTTAATAGTGCTAAAGAGCTTCAATATGTTGCACAGCAAGTTCCTGAAGATAGAATTCTGATTGAAACTGATTCTCCTTGGTTAGCTCCAGTACCAAAGCGTGGGAAATTAAACCAACCTGCTTATGTAAAATATGTTGCTGAAAAAGTAGCAGAGCTACGTGGTGATAGTTATCAGCATATTGCTAAAATAAGCAGTGAAAATTTTGAGCGATTGTTTCTAACTTAGCGAAGGAAAGTGTACGAAACAACTTCCTGAAGTTATTCCGTGCACGTTCCTAAACATTTTTAAGATGCGGCTACTTTTGTAGTTCATATGGGGTATTTACTCTGTATT
>JAGLBQ010000335.1 GCA_023146675.1 Cocleimonas sp.
TATTTATAGGTGCGGAATGTAGGCTTCTTAACATAGTTTGAAAGATATTCATATTCGGATGATGAACGATACTAAAAGTGTAGAAAGCGAAAGGAGCCTAAGGTTATGGCTTCTTTGTCAGAATAACTATCACCCTAAAATATAAGCATAAAAGGGGCAAAAAAAGAAAATAGATGATAACTTATTAATCAGAAGTTAAAGAGTTTATTATCAGTAAATTATTTCCTCCTGCTAAGAATGAACTATTCACTATTAATTCACTCTATCCAGCACTTCCATTTCTAATCTTTTACCTCTATAGTACGCGCTCAATTTTAATGTCTCTTCAAGGAAGGCACTCTTGAGAGGCGATCAATCAACCATTTTTATGGAGATTAAAGATGCCTAAGATGAAAACTAACCGCGGCGCTGCTAAGCGTTTCCGCAAACGTGCTAACGGCACGTTTAAGTGTAAGCAGTCTCACCTGCGTCATATCCTTACTAAAAAAAGTAGCAAGCGTAAGCGTCATCTACGTGCTGGCGATGTTGTCGAGAAAGTCGATACGCCTATGGTTCGTCGTATGCTTCCATACGTTTAGATACCCACTTAGATAATTAATAAGGAGTTAGATAATGGCTAGAGTAAAACGTGGTGTTACAGCACGAGCTAAGCATAAGAAAGTTTTAAAGAAAGCAAAAGGTTATTACGGCGCGCGTAGTCGTGTTTATCGTGTTGCTAATCAGGCAGTGACTAAAGCAGGGCAATATGCATACCGTGACCGTCGCCAGAAGAAGCGTCAATTCCGTCGTTTATGGATTGTACGTATCAATGCAGCAGCAAGAATGTTTGAACTATCTTACAGTCGTTTCATGGATGGGCTCAATAAAGCAGGTATCGAAGTAGATCGTAAAATGCTTGCCGATTTGGCAGTGCATGATATTGATGCATTTGGACAGTTAGCTGAGAAGGCAAAAGCCGCCCTCGCTTAATTGACCGCTTAGATCAATTTATTAGCATCCTTTAAGGTGTGCTTTAGAAAAGGGAAAGGCTTATGCCTTTCCCTTTTTTGTTTGGGATTATCTGAAAATAAAGTAGCCAAACAGAGAATGGAGAAATAACAGTGAAACAACTGTCAGAATTAATGGAACAGGCTCAAGAAGCGATTTTATCAGCATCCGATCTTAGCGCATTGGATAATGTGCGAGTGCATTATCTGGGCAAAAAGGGTCTGGTGACTGCACAGTTAAAACAGCTTGGTAAATTACCACCTGAAGATCGCCGCACTGCGGGGCAGGAAATCAACCGTGCCAAGCAATCATTGCAAAAATCCATTGAAGCGCGTAAAGCAGACCTACAAGAGCAAGCATTAAACGCTCAACTTGAAAAAGAAAAAATTGATGTCACGTTGCCAGGTCGCAAGATGGATACAGGCAGTCTGCATCCTGTTACTCGTACAACAAAGCGCATTGAAGAAATCTTTAAGCAACTTGGTTTTAATGTAGAAGAAGGCCCTGAAATTGAGGATGATTATCATAACTTTACGGCGCTAAATATTCCTGATCATCATCCATCGCGCGCATCACATGATACTTTTTATTTTGGTGATGGGAAACTGCTTCGCACACATACGTCACCTGTACAAATTCGCACGATGGAAGAGAAGCAACCCCCTTTGCGTATTATCGCACCAGGACGCGTTTATCGTTGTGATTCTGACGTTACCCACAGCCCTATGTTTCATCAAGTAGAAGGGTTGATGGTCGATACTGATGTTACCTTTGCGGATCTAAAAGGTATTCTTGATGCCTTCTTTAAAGCCTTTTTTGAAGATGATAATTTCAAAACACGCTTTCGTCCGCATTATTTCCCTTTTACAGAACCTTCGGCAGAAACTGATATTCAGTGTGTTTTATGTAGTGGAAAAGGCTGTAAAGTCTGCGGCAATACAGGCTGGATAGAGGTGATGGGATGCGGCATGGTTAATCCTGAAGTTTTTCGCCATGTTGGAATTGATCCTGATAAATACACAGGTTTTGCCTTTGGTTTTGGTATTGATCGCCTTGCCATGTTGCGCTATGGCATTGATGATCTGCGCAAATTATTCGATAACGATGTACGTTTTCTCAAGCAGTTCGCATAAGGAGTTAGGGATATGAAAGTCAGTGAAAAGTGGTTACGCGAATGGGTCAATCTTGATGCAACGACAGAAGAGATAGAACGCCAGCTTATAATGTCAGGAACAGAGCTTGATGGAATCGAACCCGTTGCTTCCGCCTTTAGTCATGTTGTTGTAGGGCAAATTAAAAGTATTGAACAGCATCCTGATGCGGATAGATTACGTGTTTGTCAGGTTGATATTGCAGGGGATGAACAACTGCAAATTGTTACTAATGCGAGCGTTGAAGTGGATCAAAAAGTCCCACTAGCAATCATCGGGGCTAAACTACCAGAACCTGACGGAAAAATTTTTAAAATTAAAAAAAGTAAGCTACGTGGCGTACTATCACAAGGCATGTTCTGTGGTTCTGAAACGCTTGGCATGGGGGATATGGGCGAAGGTTTATTACCAATTCCCTTGGATGCCAAGCTAGGCCTTGATCTACGCGAACTATTAGACCTTGACGATGTAATACTTGACCTTGACTCAACCCCTAATCGTGCTGACCTGCTTTGTGTTGCAGGTATTGCTCGTGAGTTAGGTGTTATTATGCAAGCGCCTGTTACAGAAGCAGAATTCACACCTGTTGAAAGCAGTATTGATGCAAGTTTTCCAATTAAAATTTCAGCGACTGATCTTTGTCAGCGTTATGTAGGTCGTGTTCTTCGCGATGTGAATACACAAGCCGAAACACCACAATGGATGGTTGAAAAACTACGTCGCTCTGATATTCGCAGCCTAGGTCCTGTGGTTGATGTAACTAACTACGTCACGCTTGAATTAGGTCAACCCATGCATGGTTTTGACCTTGAAAAATTAGAAGGGGGGATTGATGTCAGAAATGCAAAAGAAGGTGAAAAACTAACCTTATTAGATGCTAAAGAAATCACCCTACGCGCCGAAACACTCGTTATTGCAGATCAAAAGAAAGCACTGGCACTAGCAGGTGTCATGGGCGGGGCTGACTCTGCTGTTAGCGAAACAACGACCAATATTTACCTTGAAAGTGCTTATTTTGTTCCTGAAAAAATAGCAGGAACAGCGCGTAGCTATGGCTATCATACCGACTCATCACATCGTTTTGAGCGGGGCGTTTCACCTGATTTACAACTCAAAGCTATGCAGCGAGCTACACAATTAATTATTGATATTTGTGGTGGTAAAGCTGGTGAAATGACGGATGTTTCTACCTGTGATATGTTACAAACCCGCAAAACCATTTCTTTTGAGCGCAGTAGCATCAAGCGTCATCTTGGCATTGAGGTTGAAGATTCGCGCGTAGAAGATATTATGACACGCCTTGGTTGTCTTGTAGAAAAAGCCGATAAGGGTTGGAATATAACACCGCCCATTTTCCGTTTTGATCTCGCGACACAAGAAGATATTGTCGAAGAAATCGCACGTATCTATGGTTATGACAATATTCCATCACGCTTGCGCCCTTTAGTCCCTCTCATTGTCCCCAAAGAAGAAACACAGGTTGAAGAAGATACTCTGCGTAATTTACTGGTAGCACGCGGTTATCAAGAGGCGATAACTTATAGTTTTGTTCCACCAGAAATGGAAACCCTGCTGAACCCATCACATCAGCAGATCAGATTAGATAATCCAATTTCTGAAGAATTATCGATCATGCGCAGTACATTATGGTCAGGATTGCTACCTGCTGTCGAAAAAAATCTGAAACGTCAGCAAAATCGTGTGCGTTTATTTGAAACAGGTCTAAGCTTTGTCAATAACGCTGACGAAATGACGCAGCGTAAAAAAATAGCAGGTGCAATTACTGGTTCACTTTATCCTGAGCATTGGGATAAATCACCACAACTAGTAGATTTTTACGATATTAAGGGGGATGTTGAAGCGTTATTATCAGAATCTAACGCAGAAAGTTATCAATTTGTAGCGGTTGAGCACCCTGCATTACATCCTGGGCAAGCTGCTAAAATCATCTCTAATGATCAAATTATTGGTTTTGTTGGTGCTTTACATCCTCGCATTGAAAAGAAATTTGGGCTAAATCAGCCTGTCTTTTTGTTTGAATTAGATGTTGACATGATAAGAAAAAAGAATCTTCCTAATTATTCATCGTTATCACCATATCCTTCTATTCGCCGCGATATAGCACTGGTTGTTGATCATAAAATCAACTTCTCTTCGATTGAAAAGGTGCTGGAGAAATCAGAAATAAAACAGTTAATAGACTACTCTTTATTTGATGTTTATAGGGGGGATGGTGTAGATTCAGGGCAAAAAAGTCTCGCTTTAGGCTTGATTTTCCAAGACTTTTCACGCACTCTAGAAGAAAAGGACATCAGTCAATATGTTGATGGCATCGTTGATAATCTAAAAACTGCAACGGGTGCAAGCCTACGATAACGACAAGCTAAGTTATTTTGTCTTTATATCACTAGGAGTAAAATAAAATTAATTTACTCCGCGGGTGATATTTACTGGTGATTTTGTTGATAACATAATAAAATCAAGCTATTAATAGAACTAATGGAATAAAAAGGCAGGAGCAAAAAGTATGAACACATTAACTAAAGCTGATATGGTTGAAAATCTCTTTGATGAGCTAGGATTAAATAAACGTGAAGCAAAAGAGCTAGTAGAAATGTTTTTTGAAGAGATTCGTATCGCACTAGAAACAGGTGATCATGTAAAACTTTCTGGATTTGGTAACTTTATGTTGCGTGATAAAAAACAACGACCAGGACGTAACCCAAAGACGGGCAAGCCTATTCCTGTCAGCGCTAGACGTGTTGTCACTTTCCGCCCAGGACAAAAACTTAAGCAAAGAGTAGAAAGCTATGCTGGAGCCAAGTAATAATAATGAACTTCCTACGATACCAAGTAAACGCTATTTTACTATTGGTGAAGTTAGCGATTTATGCGCAGTCAAATCACATGTGTTGCGTTATTGGGAGCAGGAGTTTCCAAATCTAAAGCCAATGAAGCGTCGCGGTAATCGACGCTATTATCAACGTCAGGATGTATTGCTAATTCGCCAAATTAGAGATCTTCTTTACATGCAAGGCTATACTATTAGTGGCGCACGTCATAAGCTAAGTGGTGAAGAGGCGGAAAAAGATAATAGCCAGACAGGTCAACTGACACGCCAATTGATCAAAGAGTTAGAAGATATTCTTGAGGTTATTAAAGCGTAGATAATTGAAGTTGTTGTTGCGCTGTTTGTAAGCGCGCCAATAAAATTGAGATCAATTCTTTATGTTCCGAAACTAAGGGAGAGACTACAATGTTAAACTCAGGATATTTATCCATAACATTTCTACAAATTTGATCTATATCTCCACCTTTCCCCGCATGTCTTCCAGCAAGGAAAAATAATAAACACACAATCGCTAATTTCTCTCCCGATTCAGCTTTGCGAGTTAACCAGTCTTGTAATAACTCCCCATTGAATAAATATTTATCACCCTTCCTTCTCTCCATTACCGCTTGTTCAAGTTTTAAGTTTTCAGCTAACATTTCCTGTACAGAACTTGCCAAATGCTTGCGTACCTCAGTAACACATTTCTGTGGCGAACCATGATCAACTAAAACAATATTTTTTTTAACCATTTTAGAATTCTGAGCAGCTATTAGAATCTGATCATACATAATATTTGCTAATAAAGGCTCTCCACTAGGAAGTGGATAAACAACATCAGCTACCTGAAAAGTAAAGCCACTATAGGAAGCCTGTAAAGATAATAAATGATTAACTATTAGCTCAGTTACCGCGTTACCCTCGGCAAAAAATAAAGGCACTACTATAAACTGTCTTGATCCCTGCAATAAGCACTTATCCATAAAACTACGAAAAACTTGTGCTTCTTCGCCTTCCAGTAAGTTTGCAGAAATTTTATCAGCATGACGCAATGAAACAGGATAAATTTTAGTTCCCGCAACAGCACTCAAATTTTGAGCTAAGACTCTAAGCTGCTTGGTGGCATCAGCACAAATTGAACCATTATCAACGAGCAGTACGATTGGCATTACTTTATTATTTGTATTCACTAATTGTTTTACCTAAAAAAGCGGATGTCTAGACTATAATCTGCACTAATGCAGAAGTGCTTCTAAAATCGAATACTATAACAAACACATCGTGTTATTATTCTATTGGATTACACCCTTTATTTAGATGGAGATTAGCATGGACTACGATGTCATTATTATTGGTGCAGGACCCGCTGGATTGAGTTTCGCACGCTCTTTAGCAGAGACTAAACTACGCATCTTACTAATAGAAAAATCTCCTCTAGACAGTATTGAAGATCCCGCTGAGGATGGGCGTGAGATAGCCTTAACACACCTATCAGTTAAGCTGATGAAGCAGTTAGGCGCATGGGGTAGAATAGATTCTGACTCCATTTCGCCTATTAAAACAGCAAAAGTGTTAAATGGTGACTCTGCATATTCTCTTGATTTTACTCGCCCAACTGAATCTCTTGAAGCACTAGGTTATCTCATTCCAAATCACCTTATTCGCAAAGCATTTTACGATGAAGTGGCAACATTTAAAAACATCACGTTAATGACTAAATGCTCTGTTACAGACGTTAACACTAACGCTACATCAGGTCGTGTTACACTAT
Organism: Cocleimonas sp.; assembly: GCA_023146675.1. GTDB lineage: Bacteria > Pseudomonadota > Gammaproteobacteria > Thiotrichales > Thiotrichaceae > JAGLBW01. The sequence goes on from JAGLBQ010000335.1 coordinate 6,740, forward strand.
CAACAGATGAAACCCTAACCGCTTCTTTGGTTGTTTCATCGGACAGTCGCTTTTCAGCAACTCGTCGAAAAATGGGTATTAGCACGGCAATGCAGGATTTCTCAAGAACTGCGATTGTATGTCGAATGGAGCATGAACTTTCACACCAGCAAACCGCTTTTGAATGTTTTCACTACGGAAAAACAATGGCATTACTGCCAATGACTGGAAATTTATCATCCGTGGTAATCACCATTTCGAATCAAAAAGTAGATAGAATATTGAACATGACTGATGAGCAATTTAATCATCAAGTACAACAATGGTTTGGTAATAAGCTGGGTAAAATAAGCCTTGTTGGAAAACGCCACTCTTATCCACTTATCGCAGTACATGCTGACAAGTTTGTAAGCAATCGTTACGCTGTTGTTGGGGATGCTTCAGTAGGAATGCACCCCGTTACAGCACATGGATTTAATTTAGGATTGCGCGGTGCTGATACACTCGCAGGTGAAATCAAAAAGGCAAAAGCACGCGGAAAAGATATTGCATCCATGACGGTACTGAATAAGTATGAACGCAAGCATATGCGCATTACTAAGATTCTTTATCATGGAACCAATCACATTGTTAGTTTATTTACCAATGAAACAAGACCTGCCAAGATTATTAGAAGTACAGCACTAAGAATAGCGAATAACTTTCCACCAATTCGTCACTTAATAACAGCAAAATTAACAGAAACTGGAAAAGCAGATTTTTTACCCTCATTGCCGCCTTTGCCTTTCAAAAATCTATTAAGTAGAAAAACGATGCAGTGAAGATATTTTAGAAAAAAATAGGGGGAAACTACCCTAAAAATGCCTCTTTAGAATTCAAATATATATCTTCTTCAGGGTGGGGGCACGACCAAAAATTGCATTGCGATGTGGAAAGCGCCCATATTTTTTGATTATTTCTCGATGGTGCTTAGCAAAACGAAGATTGCTTTCAATCCCTATTGCTGTGAAATATTTTACCGCATTATCCTGATCTGTAATTTTCTCACTATGCATTAATGGCATAATGAGAAACGCTATTTTTTCTAAGCCAGATTGCTGCATAATTTCTTGATCAAATCCTTCTTTAATAGCATGATAGCAGACTGTAATGGCTTGTTGTTCAGAGCTGAAGCTTAGCGCTGTGCCACGGAACATATTGAGTGGAAACTGATCCAGAAGAATAATGAGCGCAAGACATCCATCAGCGGTATTTGTCCAGTCTTTTAACTCACCTTGAGTTGCCTTTTTCCATAAAGACTCATAGTGATCAAGAATTTCACCATCAAGTTCAGGTGTTGATGAGAACCAAAAATTTAGAATATCAATGGCTGAGAGGTTACAATTATTAGTACTCATAAAGTCTTCACTTAAAAATGATATTTGTCAACAGATTAGTTCAGCTTGTATGTATACTGATTAAAATATAATGAGTGTGTTTGATTGAGGCTATAAATTAAGTAGCCCGCATATCAACTCCTCCCCCAATAAAAATAATAAGGAATCCCCACCATGAGTGTTTTACTTAATGCGTTTGTTCACGGTCTATTAGTTGGAGGTATTATAGCCTCAGTGACAGTGGTTTGTTATTTGATTTATATAAAATTGAAAGGACAACAGAAAGCTCAAGATGCTGAATCTTGATAAGAGTATTTATAAATAACACGATAATCTGTAACTTTTTATAATCTACAGGCAAAGATTATCAGCTCTTCCATATTTTTGTGAGAAATATTCATTGAAAGAGGTATAGCTGAAATTACTTGAAATGCTACTTGTGAATTATGAGAAGTTACTCTCTTTTTGAAAAGTATATTGCGATTTAGTCTTTAAATTGTCCGATTTAAATAATCGTTCTAACATCCAATCAATTCAAAGTAGGTAAGTCATAAAGCACCTTATTCATGTCTTTTTGAATACGAAGAAAACACTCTCCTTGATTTATTAAACAATAATGATTATCATTAGTAAAATATACATATCAAAGAGAATGACCATGTGCAAACTACCAACAGAATCAAATACAATCAATTCTTCAATTAGTCAAAATGTGCATAATAATATTTCATCTTCGACTGCTTTAGATTTATCCAAGCGTACAAAACGCTATAATATCTGGGAGTTAGGAGCGCGTTATCATTGCAGTCTTATCGGTACTTGCCTAACACTTAAAGAGCTGCACCAACTCGCGGCTAAAGTAGGTTTTGGCAAGGCGCAAATAATTAGTGATTATGATTTACATGTATCTTTTGTGCATGTGCTAGATCAAAAATGTTATGCCAGTTTATTGGTTAATAAACTTCTAAATAAAAAATACAAGTCAAGTGTGCAACAGTTTTCAAAAGCCAAAACCGATGATGCGAGACTAGTAGCATGGAAGCAAGCACTGAAAATAGGGAATGTTGCAGGCGCTTTCTGGGCGTTGATTAGCCATCCTGCATCTTCAGAAGAGTTGCAATATAAAGCATATGGAAATATTCATATGTTGTCACATATATCAGGCGCATCATTGCGACTAGATATTCAGGAGTTACATCAGCTTAGAGAACAGAATCAGGAGCTTGAACAGCAAGCAAAACAAATTCAACTTGGTATTCGTGAAAAATCAATAATAAAAGATGACAAAATTAAATCATTAACATCGCAATTACTAAATGCCAAGCAAGAAAACAGCGTACTAAAAAAAGCAGAAAAAGAGTTGGAAAGTGTTAAAAACAAGCCAATTGTAGAAAGTTTACAAGCCCAAGTAGCTAAACTAAGTATTACTCAAGCTCATGATCAGTCACGTGTTGATCGCGCGGAAATATCAGAAGAAATATGGAAGCAGCGTGCACAAAGAGAGCAACAACATGCGCAAGAACTCAAGCAGAAACTATTTGTGTTGCAAGAGGAAAAACAAGCGATTGAAGAAAGTTTGACAGTGTTACTAGTAAAGCAGAATAGTGACGTTGGTGATTGCACTACCTGCCTTGAACCAGATACTGATCTTTGCGGACGTTGCATACTTTACGTGGGTGGTAGAAATAAGCAAAATAGTCATTTTAGAAAACTGGTTGAGCAACAAAATGGACAATTTATACATCATGATGGTGGGCGTGAGGATAGCTACCAGCGTTTAGCCAGTATTGTCTCTCAAGCGGATATAGTGCTTTGCCCAATGGATTGTGTCAGCCATGCAGCAATGAACACTGTTAAACGTCACTGTGACCATCATACTAAACCACTTATTTTTATACCCCATGCCAGCTTGTCATCTTTTGCGCAGGGGTTAAAAGAAGTGATGGGATAAATATAATGTTAGCATCTTTGTTACAACTACAAGATATGCCTATTACAGCGGGATTAAATTTGAGGTCCAAGCGTAAACAGAGTGTAAAAATTGAAATAGATTTGAGTACGCTTGAGCGCTTATTTGCAGATAGGCATATTTGTGCTGTTGACCTTCGTTGTCTGGATAAAAAATCTAAGGAGTATGTTAAAGAATTGTGCTTGAAGACTTGTCTTAATTGCAAACAGGGGCATGTGTTGTAGGATGATTTTATTCCTTTATAAATCACTGTGTTTTTAGCTTCACATAAATAGCAAACTACAGTGATATGTTTAAAAATCTCAACAAGTGCCATCATCATGACCCCCCTTGTCAGAATAGTGAACACCATTGTGAAAATTATGAAAATTATCCAGGCAGTCCATCT
>JAGLBQ010000336.1 GCA_023146675.1 Cocleimonas sp.
CTATCATCGTATTGGTGTTGAATGCCATTACTGCTGGTCACGCGGTCTAACCCATCATAACCATAAGCATGATCAAAGGGGGCGGGGATATTGGTGATATTGCCCCGTTGATCATAGGTCACTTTTTTACCATTAAGCTGGTCTATTATTCCCTTGAGGGTAAAGGTAAATTGTAGATTCTCTGCGGTTTGTTGAATCCCTTGCGGTTGTTCTGCTTGAATGGTTTTGCGTCGTCCATTTTGATCCAGCGTTAGCGCGTAATTGAGTATTTTATTACTTCCTTTTTGGGTATTAATACCCAGTAATTCACCTGCTAAATTACGTTGATAGCTTGTTTCTACGCCATTAGGAAAAACTTGGCGTTGTAATGCGCCTGTAAAGGCATCGTGGTTAAAGGTGAACTTGCCTGCATCACCTGTTAACTGCGTGAGTTGATTCAGTCCATTGTAGCCATACGCTATATTCAATCCTGCGTACTGCTTGGTTTTCATGCGTCCCGCACTATCATAACGGTAGCTTGTTTTACCCGTTGCCGAATCAACTGTTTTTAGCTCACCAAAGGCGGTGTAATCATAGCGACGTTGTCCACTGCGCCCATAGCCAGACCAGTTAACCGTGGTTTTTTGTCCTAATGCGTTATAGCTGTAATTAACACTAAACTTATCACTGCTTTTAAGTTGGATGAGGTTGCCCGCAGGATCATGGCTGTACGTAATACCATTGCCATCAGGCGCTTTATAGGTGGTAGTTAAACCATCTTTAGAATAAGCCCACGTTTCTGTGCCTTTAAGGTCACTACGGGATAAGCGTCGTCCTAAGCCGTCGTAACGAAACGTGGTCACTAGCTTTGATGGATCAGTAATTTTAGTGAGGTTATTATTGTCATCATAAGCATACTCGCTACTAAAACTCTCTGAGCCTTTGCTTTGTGTTACCTTAATTAATCGTCCTAAACTGTCGGTTTCACGGCGCATTTTATTGCCATTAGCTTCAGTAAGAGTAGTAATTCGTCCGCCTTGGCTATACGCAATCCCTGTATAACGTTTTTTATTTTTATCTAAAAAGACATTAATTCCTGTGGGACGGTCTAATTTATCGTAGCTAATTTGCACACGTTTTTGATCACTTTTACAATCTGCTTGTGCATTATTGCTTTCCATATCCCGACAGGAGCTGATGCTTTTTAGATTCCCATTGGGATCGTATGCTTTGCGGGTAATGCGGCGAGCTGTATCCTTTGCATTTTCATTGACCGTGCGTAAAGCACCACTTTGCAACGTATGAATACGGTCAATACGCCCTGTGGTTTCAGTTTTAACTTCATAAAGACGTAAATCTTTATCATATTGATAGCTTTTACATCGTTTTTCATTAGTGCTAGCAAGATGACAGGAGCGACTTACTTTGCCTGTTTTATCGTTATAGGCATAGGTAGTCGACTGGGCTTTAGCACTTTTGTAAGCGGTAGTGCGCTTGATGAGACGATTATTGTCGTCGTATTGTAAATAGACATGCCCTATGGATGCGGTGGCTTTTACTGAGCCTAAATTGCCAGAGCAAGAGGACACGCCTGAAATAATATGATCTATATTATCGTTTGCATCATAAGCTAAGCAGGTAAAGGTATTACCCAAAGAACGCTGGGTAGAGATTAAACGTCCTGCATTATCGTAGGCTCTTTGTTCTGTTACTAATACGCCTGTACTGTCTTTGGTAACAATCTTTTTTGGCTGTCCATCAATATTGTGTTCCGTAATTTCAAGCGTTTTATTGCCACGCTCTAATCGCTTAAGCAGACCATTTTCATGTGTTAGTTGGGTATTGATCGTGCTTTGATTATTTCCTGATACGCTAATACGAGTGGGGGAATTATTTTTCCAATCAATAGCAGTCTGTAAGCCTGTCGGGGTTGTGAGTGTTTTTAAATCATGCTGGCTTGTGTAACTTAAACTTGATTGTCTATTGGCAGGATCAGTTATCTTAGTAAGATCAAAATTATCTGAGCTACCTGTACCACCAAAATTTAAGGTGGTCTTATGACCTTTATTATCCTTTTGATAATCAGGCAGTAAAGCATAAATACCGTCTTTGCTATAGGCTTGTAATGTTGGCACTGTTCCTGAAGCCGCATTAACAGGGGTAACTTTCGTTAGGCGATAGTTTTTATCCCATTGATAACGGGCTCCCTGACCTGTTGGGCTATTAAAACTCATGGTCTGGGTTCCCCAAGTAAAGCGGTAATGCCCTACGCTGTTATTGCTGGCGGTGTACCCTGTATCTTGCTGTTCTACTCGCCCTTGTGCATCGTATTTAATCTGTAATTGCTTTTTAATGTCCAGATTGTTTTCGCTCGCATTGGCTTGATAGATCACTCGCAAACGATCATTTTGATACACATATCGCCACACATTACCGCGCCTATCAGTAACCGCTTTTAATAAACCATTGACCGTGTAGTCATAACGAACTGTGCGACCTAAAGGCAGGCTAATGGTCTTTAATTTATTCCCTGTGTAAGCAAAGCTAATTTTACGCCCTGCGGTATCAGTAATTGCCGTTAGATTCTTGCCATTATAAGTAAGTTGCAATGTATTCTTATGTCGGCTTTCAATCTTGGATAATTTGCCAGTACCATCAAAATAATAGCCTGTTTTTTTACGTGTCGTTAATAACCAGCCATTACCTTGTGCTTGTAGTTGGTAGCGATTATTAGGCGTAACAGCCAGCCATGTAGCGCCCGATTTAATAAAGCCATCCCGACTACCATCCCCCCAAATAACCTCAGCCTGCTGACCTTTGAAGCGTAATTGAATATGGTAACTATGCGTCCAACCGCGTCCAAGCGGTTCGGTTATTGCATCCCCAAAGCTATCTTTACCATCAACCATGCTGTTGTAAGCACGTATAAAGGAAAAATCTATATCTTTGCCTGCCATAGAAGCATCATGATCACTGTAGTGAAAATTACCTGTTACTGCATTGACACCAAAACCTGCAGATTGGGTGGCTGGGGCGTGGTTATTGGGATTGCCGAGGAGGAATGATGTTTTAAACGTATCGGGTAATTCTGGGTTTGTGGGAGTATCATCCTGACTAATCACAATATTATGGGTATAGACTGTGCTTTTATTATGGTTACTGTCTTGCGCCGTTGCTCTAATGGTAAACGTACCTTTTGAGGTATAGCGATGATTCAGCGAAAATTCGCTCTGGTTTTGGTTTGCACTGGTGTATTTTTTACCATCACCCCATTTAATTGTATTAATCACCTTTTCTGCATCAGGTTCTATTGTTTTAAAGGTAAAACCTAACGGTGTATTCACTTTTCCTGTTTGTGGGCAATTTATGCAACGTATAGTTGGTTTTTGGTTAGTTTTTGTTTTAAGAGTAAATTTAATGGTATTGCTTCGTTTAGAATAACCTTTAGTATTATGAGCTTGAGCATAAACACTATATTCCACGCCTCTTTTTAAAAGATCTATAGTCTCAAAAAGCTCTAAGTTTTGTCCCGTTTCAGGTGAAGGACGTTTGGTTGCCGTCTTTCCATTCCCTATAAAGGTTACTAAATACCAGTTTGGGCTGTTAGTCGATGATGTCCAAGATAATCCAATTTTTCCCTTGCTATTATCTACTGTTGCTGTTCTTAAAATAGGAGAAGATGGAGCATCCTTTTTTGGATCATTTGTAACGGTAATAACAAAGGAGTCTGATGCAGTTGCACCCTGACTATCTTTGATAGTTAAAGTAAAATTAAATTTTCTATCATTATTGACTAATGGAGGAAGGCAGGTAGAGGAATTATCACATGTTAATTTTTGATCAGGCATTAGTGGAAAAGGTCTATCCCTATTACTAAAACGGCCTGAAATTGTTGCACTATAAGGTGGAGCACCACCACTAACAGAAAAAGGTTGAGTTGAAGCGGTGTATTCAACCCATGAAAAATTTCCAATGGAAACATTTAGAGGTTCCGCACTACCACTAACCCTAATTGACACGGTCTTCTTATCACTGCAAATAGAATGACTTCCTTTTTGACATGACCAAATGACCATTTGGTAATCACCAATATCATCCACCTGAGGTTTCATTTTTAGATAACCGGAACGATATTGATCATTATTGTTATGTATAGTCAACCAAGATGGTCTTCCAGTAACGTGCATTTGATAATTACCAACACCATCCTTGTTAGTAAAATTTAGCCTCCCTTCTCTTCCTGCTTCAACTGAAATTGACAAAGGAATATCAAAGGAAATACTAGCGGCTTGAACAGGAGATAAAACTACTAAGAAAAAAAAGAAAAAAATACGGATAAACATAGCAAATAACCTTACCCAAAATTAAGGCAAACAACCGTTCAGGTTGAGTTAAGCTTAGTCTTTTACACTATTATCGCTTATTTTACAAACATTTTTATTATTATCTCATCATCAGGATTGTAAGCCGACACCTTAGCGCGACCATTAATAATAGCTAAATAAGTATTGAGTCATTTCCGTGAAATCAAGCATGCAAATAACGCACAGACGCGGATACTTTTTTCAGGGAGGAAACAGGAGAAGTTGTGGGTATCGCCATTTCTTTTATTTGTAGTGATTGAGGAATAGTGTCTGATGTCAGTAGTAAAACCAGTTTTTTGCTGGCGCGTGTCATTCCCATATACAGTTTACGTGTGTTTTCCAGCGCTAATGCATGGCGCTCACGATCACCAATTCCTTTTCTATGTTCTTTATTAAAGAGTGCTTGTAAACCTGTGATAAAGACAATTGGGCTTTCAATGCCTGTTGCTGAGTTTAGTTCACAAACTCGCAGTGCATCTTCATTCCAGTAGGGATCAGTTAAGATACAGGCTGGTTTTCCAAGGGTGTTTTTTAATGTTTGTAACAATGGGCGTACATTGAAACTTCCAGCATCTAAGATAAGAATGTCTCGCGCTGCTGTACCTTGTTGCAACAACTTATGGATCTCGCTTAGTAAACGGTTCTGCTCATCTTTTTTATGATAAAAATGCAATAGTGTGGGGGCTATACAGTCTGATGGTGGAATGCCATCGAGTGATTTATGCGCTAGCATATGGTCAGTTTCATCGGGAATACGATTAAAGCGGAATTCATCGGCAACTTTTAAGATTAAAGGATTGGAGCGATAATTTTTTTGTAATCGAAAAGTGCGGTTACGTAAATCAAGCCCTGTTTCTTTCCAACTTAGATGACGGTTTAAAAAGCCCTGATCGGGATCGGCAACCATAAAGAGCTGCCCCGTTTTAGGCTTAATTGATTTTTTAATCAATTCAAACCAGATAGGTGCAAAGTATTGTGCTTCATCTACTAATACATGATCATACTGCTCTATAGTTACTTTGCCTTCCTGCGTATCGCGCCATAATTGGCGTGGTAAGTCAGCCCAGAGCATTATATGACGCGCATTTAATATTGTATCAAAGTCTAAAAGTGCTCGCCATAGACGTTCACGCATTACTTCATTTAGAGAATAGGCTTGTCCTGAACGATCTACCCTTAAATAATTAGCTTCTGTAAAAATTAGGCGGTCTTTAATAAAATTGATTTCACGTAAAAAGAGATTCTTAGTAAAGGATGTTCCTTTAAAGTGACGCTCCAGCATTTGCACTACAACATCCATAACCTCATCTTCATAAACAAAGCGGCGTGTCCCCTTCCATTGGCGCAGACACCATTCCATAAAAGGTTGACACTCATTTTCTTGATGTTGAAATAGACCTTCATAGCGTGATCTTAGATAATGATTAATCGCTTTATTATGGGTTAGAAGCAGAATTTTTTTGTCTGGATAAAGTTCACGTAATAGTTTGGTACGGTGCAAGAGAATTAATGATTTTCCGCTACCAGCAGCGCCATGAACTAAACGTAAATTGTATTTATGAGGTAGATCTGTATCTGCTTTTAATACTAAGTCTTGTTTTAGCGCAAATTCTTGTTCATTGCTTAGTAAAAACTGTTCTAACTGTGGTGTTGATTTATTTTTTGTATGATGGAGTGAATGATTTTTTGATAGCGTAGACTCAGGACTAAAACGACTGCGCATATATTCAAGCGCATAGTTCGACATGGATATACCAATATATTGAGTCACTAAATTTAAAAATAATGGCGGAGTTAGCACGTCATGACCAAAGAGGCGTAAACCAGACGATGTTAACTGTAGGCGCGTATTGGCTTCTATTCCCTTTGGTAAAATAACAATTAAGGGTGCTAAAACATCGGCGTGAGTATGTAATTTTTCAGGGAGGAGTGAATGCTGAAAACGCACTAGCTTGTGTAGTGACTCTGTTTTATGCGTAAGAATTTTTTTAGTATCAAGTTCTGATAAATCATGTGATTGTGAACTATCGCTACAAATAAAGACCAACAGTGATCTATTTTCCTGTTGCAAACAAAATAATGTCCCTACAGGAAGGTCTTTACTAGATAAGTGTTGCGTTATTTTATAGCCACTCGCTAACGTGCTTCTTAGATGATTATAAAGTTGCGTGGCGACATCGTCCGCTGCCACTGCATACTTAGGTAATGCAATTGCCATGATAAATCCCCTTAAAACGGTGTACTCTCTATTTCATTGTCTTATTTTTTATATATGCACCGTCTATCAGTATACATTTTTTATAGGCTATGTAAAAACATTTTATCGTTGTGCTGTACCTAATAGGGTAAAGTATAGTATATGGCAATATACGCAATTGGTGACATTCAAGGATGCTATGATCCTTTTAGACGATTACTCGATAAAATACAATTTACTCCCGAAAAGGACACGCTATGGATAGCAGGTGACTTAGTTAGTCGAGGCACACAATCACTTGAAGTGTTACGTTTTATAAAAAGTCTGGATAAAGCGGCTATCAGTGTACTGGGTAATCATGATATCTCATTGATTGCTAGTCATTATGGCTTGTTTAAACCACATAAAACATTGACACCTATTTTCTCTGCGCCTGACCGCGAGGAACTGATAGATTGGCTACGTAATAGACCTTTTTTACATGTTGATAAAACACTGGGGTATTGCATGGCGCATGCAGGTATTTCACCGTCTTGGACGCTTGAGCAGGCAATATCTTGTGCTCAGGAGATACAAATTCCCTTGCGTAGCAATCAAGCAAGCTCATGGCTAAAAGAAATTTACGGAAATAAACCCGCTAAGTGGAAAGATGATCTACAATCATACAAACGAGATCGTTATAGTTTGAACAGTTTCGTGCGGATGCGCTATAGTAAGGCGAAAGGTGCGCTTAATTTTCATCTCAAAAAAAATCCTTTTGAAATGAAGGATAAATACCCCAAGTTGATGCCATGGTTTCTTTGTCCAATCAGAAAACCTCTCCCTGTTAAGGTTGTTTTTGGTCACTGGTCTAGCCTTGGTTTTTATCAAGATGAAAATGTAATCGCTCTCGACACAGGTTGTGTCTGGAATAAAAAACTTACCGCCATCCAATTGAACACAGAAATAATTACCTCCGTGGAATGCCCATAATGAGATCCTTAATACGAATGGCTACAAAAGTAGGTAGTCGTGCTATCAAATTAGCAAAGCCTAAGCCAAAGAAAAAAATTAACACAAAAGAAGAGTTAGCTGTAGAAGAGGTAAAAAAAGATAATGCAGGAAAGGAAAAGGAGAAACAAACTATTGATGATAAGGCCATGCAGATGCTAGAAATGCAACGGGATGATGTACTAGTGAATGCATCGGGTCTGGAAGTTACCTTGCGCGGACATGATTATAAGGTAAG
>JAGLBQ010000337.1 GCA_023146675.1 Cocleimonas sp.
ATTTCATCTTCAAAAAAGGCAAGGTAATTATTGAATGAAAAGACCATTAAGCCATCATCATTTTCAAAGCGAAAGGATTTAAACAACAGGTCTAGATGTGGCACAACAATTGAGATGATCAGCCAAGCCAGAACGGGGATTAATAACAGGTAGAATGTGCTGTTTATCTTTTTCATCTCAGACTCCTAGAGAAAGAAAAGAGGAAGTGACCTTCAGGCTCGCTATATCCTCAGATGTTGATGGCAAGACTAGGAAAAATTTGGCATAGGTAACGCTAAAGCATCGCTTCTATTTTTTGAGGACAATTTCTTATTGCTGATAACACTTTAAATCATCGTGGTGAATTCCAGCCTCTATTTCATCACCTTCTTGTAAATTTTCAAACTGTGCATTTTGTGGTAATGAAATCAGTACTTCATCCTCACTCTGTTTAATAATGGCGGATATTTTGGTATTGGAACCATCAAATAAAATAGTTTTGACTTTTATATCAACGCGTTCAATATGCTCTAAATCTGCACTGGGGCTTAAAATAAACGCTTCAGGTCGAATAAAGAGTTTCTTAGGCTGAATATCTAGATCAGGTTTGGATAATTTCCAACCATTTTGGGTTGTTAATTCATTATTTGCATAATGACGAATATCAAACTCATTACTCTCCCCTACAAATCCTGCTACAAACGAGGTTTGAGGATTTTTATAGAGATTTTTAGGAGTATCAATTTGCTCAAATTTGCCCTTATTCATCACCGCTACTTTGTCGCTCATCACCAATGCTTCTGATTGATCATGAGTAATATAAATAAAGGTCGTGCCGATTTCTTTTTGTAAGAGTTTCAGCTCTATTTTCATATGCTCACGTAGCTTTCTGTCAAGCGCCCCTAATGGCTCATCCAGCAGGAGAATAGAGGGTTTAAGCACTAATGAACGAGCAATAGCAACCCGCTGTCGTTGTCCGCCTGAAAGATCATTGACATTTTTCTTGTTAAACCCTTGCAAACCAACACGCTCCAGCATATCAGCGACTCTTTGACTGACTTCATTTTTAGGCAGTTTTTGTCGCTGCAAACCAAAGGCAACATTTTTTTCTACATCCATCATCGGAAAAAGAGCAAGGTTTTGGAAGACAATATTAACAGGGCGTAACTCAGGCGGAATACCTGCCATGGACTCACCACGGATAATAATTTCTCCTGAGGTTTGTTTTTCAAAGCCTGAGATCATGCGTAGCAAGGTTGTTTTGCCACAACCTGAGCCACCAAGAATGGAGAAGAAGCCCCCGTCATCAACGGTAAAATTAACATTATCAACAGCCGTGAAATCACCGTATCTTTTAGTGACATTTTTTATTTCTAAAATAGGCGTCATCGCTGTTCCTTTTGTTGAGATTATTGATAGTAAAATCATTAAACCACGGAATACAGAAAATGAAGACAAGTACAATACAGGAGTGAAAGCTTCCACTTTCACTCCCTTCTCTCATTTTATTTTCAGTGTGTTCTGCGGTATAAATATTACTTAGCCGCTTTAATACGATCTAATACTTTAGCTTCAATCTTCTCAAATCCATCAGGAACTGGTGGATGCCATTTAATATTATCAATGTCTTCTTTTGTAAATGAACGACTGAAATTGTCTTTAATTTCTTTACTTAAAAACTCATCAGCCCCTTTAGACGCGGTGCCATAGCCTTCTTTGTTGGTAAAATAAGCTGCATTTTTAGGCTTGAGCATAAAGTTAATCCATTTATAAGCCCCTTCAACATTCTTTGATTTTGCAGGAATTGCAAAGGTATCAATCCAACCTAATGCACCACTTTTTGGCGCGATAAAATCAATATCAGGATTGTCTTTATGTACACTCCAGCCTTTGCCATCCCAACCAGAGATAACATTCGCATCGCCGCTTTTAATGATTTGCACTTGGGTATCACCACTGGTCCAGTAGTTTTTAACGTATTTTTTACTGTCAATCAGTTTGGTTTCAACTTCTTTCATCAGCGCTTTATAGGCTTTTTTATCACCGTATAAAGCAAAGGGGTCTTTGCCCATACCAAATGCAGTCGCGATTAAGAGTGGTCTTTTTAAACGATAAGAAATTTTTCCTGCATATTTTTCATTCCATAAATCAGACCAGTCGTTAGCATCAGGGGCTAATTTTTTATTAACAATCATGCCTGTTGTGCCGTAACAATGCGGTACTGCATAGGCTTTTCCATCTACACCTGCATTTTTCTTAACCGCATCAACCATTGAGGTTGTTAGTTGAGCCGTGTCTACCTTGCTAAAGTCGATGGGCTGATAAATAGGGTATTTCTTTTGTACAAAAGCGATTCTATCTTGGCTTGGCTGTGCAATATCAAAGCCAGCACCCCGTGTTGCGCGTAATTTAGCAATCATTTCTTCATTATTTGAATACGTCAGTTTTACTTTGATGCCTGTTTCTTTCTCAAATGCTTTAACCAGTTTTGCAGGTGCATAACCTTTCCAAGTTAATACTCTCAATGTCTCTTGGGATATGGCTAAACTAGAACTGAGCAATAACGCGGCGGCGCTAACGGATACAAGTAGTTTTTTCATTATCTATTCCTTTAGTTGATTAAAATGCAAGTATGATTACTTACATTGATTCAAAATGTAATTGCAACGGACTATCAGAGTCACTCTCTGTTAATTTAGGTAGTGTTAACGCTACCCGTCTTTCGGGTAGTGTTTTGATACTCTTCTGTACTACTATTTTTTCTCCTGCACGAAGCGATAAACGACCTTTTAGCGCCTTATTGGCACGTATTTGTAGTGATCCCATGCCTGAAACAGTGTGCTGTTTTGTGCTAACCGCTATTGTTTGCGGAATGATATATTTGATGTCGGCGTGTGTGCTGGTAATAAAAATGCGCTGTTTATGCTCATCGAGCATGCCTTTAAGACTAACATAAACCAATCTCGCTGTTTGTATACCGTTTGCCCAGCAATAACCCGCCGTCTCAACAGGGTGTGTCATATTACCTGTCGCAAAATAATCACCATCCGAGCAGCGCCCAAACTGATCAATAATAGGATTGCCTGACGTTGGGTCTATTTCCAAATGACTCATACTCAACAGGCTGGATTCGGCAATAAAATTCCCTGTAAAGATAACTCCATCACAGAGGAGACGATTTTCTAAATGTGGATTCTCGGTGATAATATCTACCGCATTAACGGCATGTTTGCCAATAATATTGCTTAATTGAGAGTTATAATAAATAGGCACACCTAATATTTTGGGCAATAGTTGCATCCCATATTTGGCGGTGATCCGTGAATTCTGCTCCAGCATAGCAATGGGTTTAATGCCTGCGTGGCGACAGCTTAATAAGGCTGAAAAAGAAACCAGTTCGGTACCAATAATGATCGGACGTTTAAATGGCTTTTTATGCGCGAGATAAACCATCGACTGTAATGCACCTGTGGTCATAACCCCCAGCGGACGTTGCCCTGAAATCAGTCGTTTAGCGCGCGGTGTTTCCCGAATACCTGTACTAATAATAACTTTTTTAGCCTGTAGTTGTTGCACACCTTCGGGGGTAGATAATGTTAATTTAGCATTTTTATGCAGTGTAATAACGGTCGTTTTTAGACAGATAATGACACCGCAATCAATGGCACGTTGGCTTAATTTGCGGACATAGGTCGCGCCATTGTAGATACGTTTAAACTCACGCATCCCAAAAGGAGAATGGGTGCAATGACGTGGAATGCCTCCTGCTTCAGCTTCTCGTTCCAAAACCACCACTGACTTCACGCCCAGTTTTTTAAGCTCAGTGGCGGCTGCAAGCCCTGATGGACCACTACCGATAATAGCAATATCACACTCAGAAGGAAGACGCTGAGTTGGCTCACTCATTGCTCTCCTCCTGATGTATATTTTCAGCCATTGGCTGCGTGAAATATCCCGCCGTTATTTCACTCAGCTTTGCAGAACAATAAAATCCTTGGCAGCGTCCCATTGTAACGCGCGTGCGCCGCTTTAAACCATCCAAACTAGAGGCAGGCAGATAAGGATCATGCAATGCGGCTTTTATTTCACGTTCAGTCACACGTTCACAATGACAAATAATGCCTTGATTTCCTTGTTTCTGCCAATCACGTATTTCATCTTCTGCTATTTGATTGAGTTTATCGGGGTAAATAATGGCATCAGAAGGAGTGTAAGATTGTGTGCCGTCAATCATTTGATTAAAAACATAGTTTGCGATCCCCAATGCCGCTGTTAGCCCTGTCGAACGAATACCGCCAACACTGATATAGTGTTTATTCTGATAATGATTAATCACATAATCTTTAAATTCAGTCGCAGGACGAATACCCGCATAGGTAGCGTTAACAGACTGATGTGCTAACGCGGGTAATAACTCCTCCCCTTTTCTTCGCAACATCTGCAGCGTTTCAGTATCAACCGATGCATCATCTCGATCATCTTGTTCTTCTGCGGTGGGTCCTACCAATAACTTGCCAAAAGCAGTCTGGCAGATCACCACGCCTTTCGTGATGTCATTCGGCACAGGTAAAATAATGGAATTAATTAAGCGGTGCGCCGAGGTATCATAGACAAGAAACTGTCCTTTTCTGGGGCGAATTTGAAACGCGCTAGTACCAATGAGGTTCTGATCAATTAAATCACCATAAAGCCCTGCGCAATTGATCACAGTTGTGGCTTTAAAAGCGCCTTGATTCGTTGATAGTTGCCAATATTCGCCATCAAATTGACCACTTACTAGCTCACAATCACAACGAAGCGTCGCCCCATTAGCAAGTGCCTGACGCATATAAACATACGGGGTTGTCCAAGGGTCAATCACATACTCTCTAGGAACATAAACCCCCGCTTTAACATGTTGAGCTAGTTCGGGTTCTTTTTTTAGAATCGCAGTGGAGTTGAGTAATTTGACATCTTGTACACCATTGCGATGTGCTTTTTCGATAATACCCTTTAATCGCCCCGCTTCATCATCTGTCCATGCCAACACCAATGCACCTGTTTTCATTAGCGGTAAATGCAGTTTTTTTCGTAAGGCGATAAATTCTTGATAACTATCAGCGATACAGCTTTGTTCTAGCGAATCAGGCGGGGCATCAAATCCTGTATGTAAAATAGCGCTATTCCCCTTACTCGCACCATCTAAAATATCCGCTCCTTTTTCTAGTGTTAAAACACGCGCACCTTCAAGCGTCAACTTACGTGCCATTGCACATCCAACCAGCCCTGCGCCGATAATAATAATATCGTAATGGTCTAAGGTGTCACTATTTTGTTCGAGCTTACTCGTTGGTATCATGCTTTTACCATAATAAAAACTGTTTAAACGGTCAATAGTTTTTGATCATATAGATAAATAATACCTATTTATAGAATATTTAATGACTATGTCATCATTTATGGATACAGTTTACTAATGAGACCAAAACAACGACAATTGAAAATTATTGATATGTTACGCAGAACAGGACGTGTAAATGTTGATGAATTGACAACAGAATTTAATGCATCTGCTGAAACCATACGCCGTGATTTAAGTGTATTAGCGCACAGTGGTAAAATTCAGAAAGTACATGGCGGTGCATTACTGCCAAGCAATCAGCAAGGTGAAGGCCCTTTTCAACAGCGTATGGCTGAAAATATAGCCGCAAAGCGTATCATTGCAGAAAAAGCAAGCAAGTTGATTTCAGCAGGCGATACACTTTTGATCGATACAGGCTCCACCACCCTAATTTTTGCCGAAGAGATAGCCGCAATTAAAGACTTAACCGTGATAACAAACTCGGCAGAAATTGCAAAAATAATCGCTACCGTGGAAAATAATTCAACCGTCTTTTTACTCGGTGGAAAATATAACTCGGATAATAGGCAAACATTAGGCGCAATGCTGATTGCACAATTAGAGCAATTCCACGTGCAACACACTGTATTGACAGTTGGAAGCCTTAATGCGCAAGTAGGTGCAGCAGATTTTAATGCTGAAGAAGCCATCGTTGCCAGAGCTATGCTGCAACGCGCTAAAAACAGTATTTTATTGGTAGACTCCTCCAAGTTTAATAGTGCAGGCTCATTTGTGGTCGGTAAGCTGGAGAAATTTGATCAGTTAGTCTGTGACATGGAGCCTGATCACGTACTTAAAATGGCATTGAAAGAAGCAAAAGTGGCATTAATCTAAGGTATGAAAACTTCTGATTTTCAGTCATCACCTTGTAATAATCTATAGCTACTATTTGCTATTTTCATGGTAATTTATTAAAAATGTTAATAGCCCAAATCAGCGATACACACATTCCCATATATGGAAGCAAAACGTATAATATTGCACCCATGGCTGAAAATCTTGCAAGATGCATTGAACATATCAATAAGGCTAGTCCGCGCCCTGAACTTGTCTTGCTCACAGGTGATATTACTAATAATGGCGAAGCCGAAGAGCTACATCATGCCAAAGAATTATTGGCTCATTTAGAAATCCCCTATTTTGTTATTCCAGGCAATCATGATAATCGTGAGAGCATACGAAAAGCCTTTGAAGAACAAAGTTTCCCCATAAAAGAAGATGATTTTATAAACTATGTTATTGATGATTATGAGCTACGTTTAATCGCGTTAGATACCACTATTCCTGGTCGATCAAGCGGTGAAATATGCGAAGTAAGGGCAGCTTGGCTGAATGAGTGCTTGGCAGAAAATAGCAAAAAACCAACCATCATCTTTATGCATCATCCTCCTGTTAAATGCGGTGTAATAGAAACCGATGTAGACTGCTTTAATGGTGCGGATAGATTGGGTGACGTGGTAGAAAAATATAGCAATGTAGAAGCCATTATTTGTGGACATATCCATACGGTCGCTCATACCCGCTGGCGAGGAACCTTAGTCAGTACAGCACCCAGCATGGGGATGCAGCTATTACTTGATCTAAATCTCAAACGTGATGAATTTATTCTAGAAGACCCCGCCTACCAACTTCACTACTGGACAGAAGAGAAAAATTTAATAACACATACGGTTATAGTGCGCGAGATATTTACACCTTATTTATTTGAAAAGTATTTACCTATTGCTGTTTAGGATTGAGAATTCAATATCTGAATTCTAATTTGTAGGAAAAAGAGATCAGCAACTTTCTGTACTTTTGTATGGGTGTTTTTTAGTGTTTGATTACTCTATGGTTATGGCGAAACTTACCTTTTGATGACTTTTCAACTAGATAACTGGAAAGTAATGATTGAAAACTATCCAGCCACAGTCATTAAGGGTAAAATCTACACACTAATAGCAAAAACTAATAAAAATAACGGGGACAGTAGAATGTTAAAACAAATAATAGGGGTTATTTTCATAGTGACCTTCATCACCGCCTGTGGTGGTTCGGATAGTGTTAAAGTTGCACAAGGGAAATTTAAAGATAGTGGTAATACTTCAGGGGTAAGCTACGTATCTGGTGAGCAATCAGGGATTACAACAGAAGACGGTAGCTTTAGTTATGAAGTTGGCAATAACGTTACGTTTTCTATTGGAAAAGTGGTGCTTGGCAAAACATTAGGAAAAGCAGTGATCCATCCTGTTGATCTTGTATCAAATGGTAATTTTGACTCTATTAAAGTACAAAATATTGTGCGCTTTTTAATGATGCTAGATGAAGATTCCAACCCAAACACAGGGATTAATATTTCAAAAAATGTGCAAGTTGTTGCAAAAACATGGTCTCCTATTGATTTTGCCAGCCAATCTTTTGAAGATGATCTTGTTACAATTATTGCAAATGTTGTTTCAGTTGAAGAAAAAACACATACCTTACCAAGCGCAGCTATTGCAAAAAATCATTTAAAATCAGCCTTTTTATGTGATTATGCTGGCGCTTATAACGGTTCTTTCTCAGGTGGCGATAAGGGTAATTTTGGAGCCTTTGTTGATGCCAGCACGGGGGAAGTGACAGGATTGGCTTACAGTACTAACTATCAACAATTGATAACAGTAAAAAGTAATACGCCAATTGATCATAAAAACAAAATGGCATTTATAGCAGGGACAACCAACACGGGTGCTGTTTTTAAGGGCTCGTTTACTTCAACTGAGAAACTTGCGGGAACATGGACAAATGATACCTTGAAAGGTGATTTTTCGGGAAGCCGACTGGGTGGAAAAGCTAACGCGCACTATCGGTTCACCGCTACTTACAAAGGCAGTGATAACGGCTTGCTCAGTTTCGATATTGATGATTACAACGTCATCACTGGGGTTGCTTATAGTTTACAGAATAACAAATTGCTGAGTTTGTCAGGAACGCTAAATGAAACTAAAATCAATGCAAGCATCAGTGATCAAACAACCCTTACAGGTAATCTTGATGTTACGACAGGAAAAGTTAGTGGTGGTTGGATGAATATAGGAAAGGGAAACTTTGGCACACTTGAAGGGACAGGATGTCGCTTAAACTAAGTTTAAAAGGTTGCTCATTATAAAGCAGAATAACATGTCTTTTGCTAAAACCTACAAACTTGAAGGAATATCGTCTTGTGAATAAGCGCGAACACTGGAATGGAAGGATCTAGGTATAATCTCTGAGTATTCTCTATATAACCTACATTCCGCACCTATAAAT
>JAGLBQ010000338.1 GCA_023146675.1 Cocleimonas sp.
TTTAAAAACTGGAGCATCGAGTAAAAGGGTTTCGAGACCTAGCCATGTTAATATAATTGCTCGCGGGTTACACAATTTAAGATTGAAATTTGACCTTGGAAAATAGTAGAAATGCCAGAGTCTTTAAAATCGGTATAATGTCTATTATATATAAGCCTTGACCATCAGTTAATCTATATTGCTTTTTTTCTGTATTCTTGAGGGCTATTACTGTCAACATAGCGGCATCATTCTTTTGAAAGTATCGCCACTTATGATGGTATGTCAACTAATTGATACGAATGACACAGGCATAAAAAAACCCGCTAGAATACGGGTTTTAGGTCGTTCGCGGACTGTAGCGAACTATGTCATGGCGGAGAGGCAGGGATTCGAACCCTGGGACGGTTTAACCCGTCGCCGGTTTTCAAAACCGGTACTTTCGGCCACTCAGTCACCTCTCCTTTATCTCCCGTTTTCTTGGGAGGACATAGGATAATAAAAACTATCCCATCAATCCAGTATTATTTTCATTGTTTTGCAATTAATTATAGTTCTGCATGGTTTATTACAGTATTTAACATTTTATCAGGTAACTATTTCTTATCTTTGCGCTATAATCCCGCGTCAAATTATAATCTAAATAATATGATCATCGTCTTACAGCCTATAGTAAATTAATGCCTTATATTCCAACAGTTAAAAATGAAAGAGAAGAGCTGAAGTTATTTCGCTCACGGTCAATGGTGGCTGGAATATTGGTATTCCTTGCTCTGTTACTGGTTACAACGCGTTTAGTTTTTCTGCAAATTAATAATTATGAACATTACACTAAGCTATCGCAGGAGAATTATAAGAAACGTATTCCTATCCCGCCTGTGCGTGGTCAAATTTATGATCGTAATGGTGTTTTATTAGCGGATAACCATATTGAATATGTTTTAGAAGTTACAAGGGATCAAGTTCAGGATCTGGATGATGAGTTGGAGCGCTTGAATGAGCTGATTCCAATGACCCCGTTGGCGATTAAGAAATTTAAGCAAAAATTGCGCGTAAACTCAAGATTTCTCCCGGTGGTATTGCGTCCTGGTTTGACGGAGGCAGAAGTGGCGACTTTTTCGGTGCATCGTTCTCGTTTTCCAGGGTTTGAAATTAATGTGCGGATGGAGCGTATTTATCCACTTGAGGAAACCGCTGGACACTTGATTGGTTATGTAGGTCGAATTGATAAAAGGGATCTGAAAAAATTAGGGAAGGAGGGCAAAAAAGAATATAAAGGCTCGACTCATATTGGTAAGTCAGGTATTGAGAAGTTCTATGAAACACGTCTGCATGGAACGTCGGGTTTTAAAGAGGTCGAGGTGGATGCGCATGGTAAACCACAGCATGTTCTGGATAAAGAAGACCCAATTGCAGGCGAAGATCTATTTTTAAGTCTTGATGTAAAGCTCCAACTTAAGGCAGAAGCTTTATTACAGGCTCGCAAAAGTAATGGTGCGGTGGTTGCTATTGACCCACGTAATGGTGAAATACTGGTAATGGCATCTGTGCCAATGTATAACCCAAATTTATTTGTTGATGGTATTTCCTATAAAAATTATAACAACTTAAGAAATGATCCAAACCGCCCTTTGTACAATCGTGCATTACAGGGAACCTACCCGCCTGGTTCAACTATTAAACCAATGGCCGCATTAGCTGGATTGGATGAAGGTACGGTGACACGATCTCGTTCTGTTTTTGGGCGTGGTTTTTTTCAAATTCCTGGGGTTCGACATCGTTATCGTTGTTGGAAGAAAAGAGGGCATGGTCATGTCAGTCTAAGCCGTGGAATTTTCCAATCATGTGATGTTTATTTTTATGATCTTGCTTATCGCATGGGGATAGATCGATTTTCAAAATCTCTTAAGCGCTTTGGATTTGGTCGTAAGACAGGTATCGATTTGCCACATGAGCGCTCAGGTATTATGCCGTCAGCTGAGTGGAAGAAAAAACGTTTTGATCAGAATTGGTATCCAGGTGATACAGTCAATATTGGTATAGGGCAGGGGTATTGGACGGCTACTCCGTTGCAACTTGCGCATGCAGTAGCGACTGTTTCTATGCGTGGCATGAGAATGCAGCCACATGTATTACGTGGTGTGCGAATGTCACGAAATTTACCTGAAAAATTGGTATCAATACAGCAACTGGAGTCTGTTGCGGTGAAAAATCCACGTTATTGGGATGATGTTATTAAGGCTATGATACATGTGGTGCATGGCCCTGGCGGGACAGCTGGTCGCTCTGGTCGAGGTGCCAAATATAAATTTGGAGGAAAGACAGGGACAGCGCAAGTCTTTAGTGTGGCACAAAACAAAAGCTATAATGCCTCCCGATTAAAAAAGGAACTGCATGATCATTCGCTCTTTGTTGCTTTTGCTCCTGCTGATAATCCTAAAATAGCGATTGCAACGATTGTTGAAAATGCAGGGGGTGGTAGTAAGGTTGCTGCACCTTTAACGCGGGAGCTGCTTGATGCTTATTTTTTCCCTAATGCAGAAGCAGAGGCAGAAGCAAAAGCAGAAAAAGAGAAAGCTGCAAAGGAACTACTTGATAAAAAGGGTAAAAAAGGTAAAAAGAAAAAACTAAGTAAGAAAAAATCAAAAAAACGCAAATTAAAACGTAGTAAAAAACGCAGGAAAAAGAAGAGTAAAAAGAGAGTGAAAGGGAGACGATATGAATAGAACGGGAGGGGTTTTTGGTGCTATTTTCAAACTACTTTCACGCATTGACTTAGTGCTGTTTATGGCTCTGCTTATTTTGTTAACACTAGGTGGGCTAACCTTGTATAGCGCAAGTGGTGCTGATTATCAAAGTGGTGAAAATTTGTATATTATTACTCGACATTTTATTATGTTGGGTTTGGCAATGGGTATCATGTTATTTGTTGCGCAGTTACCCAGTACTTTCTTAAACAGCGTTTCTGTTTGGATTTATCTTTTGGGTATTATATTGCTTGTATTAGTGATTATTCAAGGGACTATGGGCAAAGGTGCGCAACGTTGGCTGGAACTAGGCAGCCTGCGCTTTCAACCTGCTGAACTTATGAAATTGGCTGTACCGATGATGGTAGCAAGCTATTTTTCACATAAAACACTACCTCCACGTTTTAGAGATATATTAGCGGCTACTATATTAGTTGGCATTCCGATGGCATTAATTGTAAAACAACCCGATCTTGGAACTGCTTTATTAGTGGGTAGTGCTGGATTTTTTGTTATTTATTTTGCAGGAATTCCATGGAAATGGTTGATTAGTTTGCTCATAAGCGCTGTGGGAGCGGCGCCAGTAATATTCTTTTATGGAATGCATCCTTATCAGCAGCAGCGTGTTTTAACCTTATTAGATCCCACTGCTGATAGATTAGGAAGTGGCTATCATATTTACCAATCAACTATTGCTATTGGTTCTGGCGG
The DNA here is from genome assembly GCA_023146675.1 of Cocleimonas sp. Taxonomy (GTDB): domain Bacteria; phylum Pseudomonadota; class Gammaproteobacteria; order Thiotrichales; family Thiotrichaceae; genus JAGLBW01. The sequence goes on from JAGLBQ010000338.1 coordinate 3,438, forward strand.
AGTTTATGGCAAAGGTTGGCTCAATGGAGATCAGTCAAGACTCGATTTTCTACCCGAGCGACATACCGATTTTATTTTTGCTGTTTTTGGTGAGGAGTTTGGTTTATTTGGCAATATTCTTTTGCTTACTATTTATCTATTTATTATCTGGAGAGGGTTAATGCTGGCAACTAAGGGACAGGATACGTTCTCTCGTTTGCTTGGTGGTAGTCTAAGCTTGACTTTTTTTGTTTATCTGTTTGTAAATACAGGCATGGTGAGTGGTATTTTGCCCGTTGTGGGAGTGCCGCTACCGCTAGTAAGCTATGGGGGAACTTCAATGGTAACCTTAATGGCAGCATTTGGGCTATTAATGGGGCTGCAAAAGCGTAAAAAGGGCTATGCCTCGTTTTAGTTAATGAGCTAGGATAAAAACTGTAGTTTTAAAACGTCAGCTCAAGCTTGCTTTGTTGAACTAGGGGGGGGGTTATGCCGCCATCAAATATTTACTGTTGTCCCTATTCATAAAGAATGTAACGGCATCTTCTGAATTGTTCGCCGCTATTATTGCTTGGAAGCGGTGATTTCTACTGAGTAATTTATTTTCATGCCAATCGTTGCCTTTCAGTCCCATTAAAATACTGAATCCTAGTACAGAATATCCACTATAAATAAGCAGCAAGTCAGAGGAAAATCGTAATGCTAGCTCTGGCGTAATGGCAATGAAAAAAAAGCCAATAATGCAAGATAGACCTAAAATGACTGATGTTAACATGCTAATACTCCATAGGTTTTTTTCTAAAGCCCATATCCAAGTAAAGAAAAAAGCAGACCATGACCAGCCCATTTTTACGCTCTTAGGGTTTCCTTTTGTATCAGTGTAAATTTTATAGTTTTTCATTTGCATCCCCTTATTATCATTAGCTATATTGATTAGGGATGAATTGTATGTTAATTAATCTAATTAATACAGCTTATCACTACGATAGTATTTATTTTTAATGTTGATGTTTAGGTTTGAATAAAGCCATATTTAGGTGTTTTTTAGTTAAAAAACAAACTCATGCTATGTATTCATATCTGCTTCATCTTTCAACAGATAAAATAGTGATATCTAGATTCTACAAGTGTCTGTACAAATAAAGTACACGAAGGGGGCTAAGAGACATAAAATTAAGGGGGATACAGATGAAAAGTATAACGATAAAAAATTACACTATTCGTACAGTTAAATTATCATTTATGATGGCATCACTCATCGGTTCATCATTACTGCTGACTTCTTGTAGTCAGGTAAGTAGTTTATTAAAAATAAGCAGTGACTCATCATCCGATAAGGATTCAGCACTTGTTGTGCCACCGACATTGCGTCTCCCAGGTGCTCAAGTTGGATCTGCAAAGGTAACAGCGCCCGCTATCACTACTAGAAAAACATACCCTAAATCAAGAGGGGAAGTGATTGATAGTAAAGATTACTATGTGGTAGTAGGAACGTACCCGAGTCAGAATCAGGCATTAGATACCTTTGTACGTTTATCTTCCATCGGTTTGCCGCATGCAACAATGGAATCTCGTAAGACAAAAACAGGAAAAATGTTACATATGGTGCGTCTTGGTCCCTTCCATAAGCAATCTGTGATTGATAGAGTGAAAGATAAATTAGTCAGTGATGGGATGTCGCAGTTTAAAGTTGTTGTTAATTAGATAGATCTTTCTTAAAGAAGTACAAGTGTTACGTTGAAAATTCTCAGGAAGTTATTACAATACGGGGTTTTTAAAAGAAACTACTCTATAATTTGGTGCAATGTTTCAGGTCATCATTAGAGGAGTTAAATCGTACACATCCTCAGGGAATGCTGGAAAGCTTTTCTGGAATTTGTCACAAGGAAATTATTACAAGATGATGTTCAATGTCGCTAAGCTAGCTAATGCTGTTGCACTAAAGACAATCACTAAAATATTGTTTATCAGTGTTTTAGTATTTAATCCACTTCTGGTCAATGCAGATAATCAACCTGTTGCGCCTATTTTAGATGCGCAAAGCTATCTATTGGTTGATCATATTAGCGGGGTAGAGCTTGCAGCGAAAAATCCAGGAAAGCGTATAGAGCCAGCTAGCATTACTAAGCTAATGACAGCATATGTGCTTTATACTGAACTAGCGAAAGGTAATGCAACGCTTGAAGACCGTGTATTAGTCAGTGAAAAAGCATGGAAGATGGAAGGTTCACGCATGTTTGTTGAAGGGGGTAAGAAAGTACCACTAGAACGCATGTTGCATGGTCTTATTGTACAATCAGGTAATGATGCAGCAGTAGCCTTGGCAGAACATGTTGCAGGTAGTGAAAGTGCCTTTGCTGATAAAATGAATGCAGCCGCAGTTGATCTTGGCATGGAAGGTACGCATTATGTTAATGCATCAGGCATGCCTGATAAAGCGCATTACACGACGGCAAGAGATATTGTCAAACTATCTCGTGCGCTTATTAAAAGGCACCCTCAGTTCTATAAGCTCTACAAGATCAAACACTACACCTATAACGGTATTAAACAATATAACCGCAATAAGCTACTTTGGCGTGATAAAACAGTCGATGGCATGAAAACAGGTCATACTGATTCTGCAGGTTATTGTCTGGTTGCCTCGGCTGAGCGTAATAATATGCGTCTAATCTCCGTTATGTTAGGTGCGAGTAGTGAGAAAACCCGAGCTGATTACAGTCAACAGCTATTGGAGTATGGTTTCCGTTTTTTTGAAACGCACAAGCTTTATGCTAGTAATTCCGTATTAGCCGAAGCTCGTGTCTGGAAAGGAGCGACTGATAAAGTGCCAGCAGGTACGATTGATGGTTTATATGTCACTATTCAAAAAGGTCATTATGGAAAGCTTCAAGGGATGATGGAGTTATATAAAGATATTGATGCCCCAGTGCAGCGTGGTGATTCTTTAGGAAAAGCTATTATTAAAGATGGTGATATTGTCGTAGCTGAGCTACCGTTAGTAGCATTAGAGCCTGTTGATGCAGGTGGGCTATGGACGTCCGTGACGGACAGTATTAAAAAACTTTTTTCTAATTAATATCTAGCTCCTGTCAGTGCTCATGAATATCTGTATGAACACCTGACAGGAGCTAAGATGTATAGTGTGTCAATATGAAGCAACCAGTACCGCAGATTTCAGAAGAAGAATCTCTCATCGAGTTTCCCTGTGACTTTCCCCTTAAAGTAATGGGTCCAGCTATTCCTGAGTTCCATCAACGCATGGTTGAAATTGCGGGTAAACATGATTCTTGCTTTGATGCAGATGAAATAAAAATACGCAATAGCAAAACAGGCAAATATACCAGCTTGACACTTAATATCCATGCCGAAAATAAACCACAGTTAGATGCAATTTATCAAGAGTTAACCAACTGTGAACTAGTGCTTTGGGCGTTGTGACTATCATTTGTGATGGCGTAAATGATAAAAATAAAACAACTAGGTCTACAAGACTATTCTCCAGTCTGGCAAGCAATGCAGGATTTTACCCAGCAGCGCGATAGCACGACAGATGATGAAATATGGATTGTTGAACACACACCTGTTTTTACATTGGGTCGCAATGGTAAGCGTAAACATATCCTCAATGCTGGCAGTATCCCCATTATTCCTATTGATCGTGGCGGACAAGTTACCTATCACGGACCTGGACAACTGGTTATTTACCTACTCATTGACCTAAAGCGTCGTCAACTGGGTGTACGCCAATTAGTAACCCATATAGAAAATACCTTGGTTAAATTCTTAGCTTCACATCATATTAGTGCTAATAGCGATCCAAAAGCGCCTGGTGTTTATGTTGATGGTAAAAAAATTGCAGCGCTAGGTTTGCGCATATCACGTGGTTGCAGCACACATGGTTTAAGTTTTAATATTGATATGGATCTGAGTGTCTTCAAACGCATTAATCCCTGTGGCTATCAAGGGATGGAAGTAACGCAATGTAAAGATCTCGGTATCAATAAATCCATGTCACAAATAGCAGAAGAGTTAACGCAATATTTGTTAGAGACGTTATAA
>JAGLBQ010000339.1 GCA_023146675.1 Cocleimonas sp.
ATTACGGATAGTACGCTTAATTTAGCGGAAGAGATGTTGGTTAATCCCATCGACCTGCTGGAGGTGACGAACTCTTAATCCTGCTCACAAAATAAAAATCTGGTTGCTTCAAAATATCCCCAATTAAAGAAGAGAGATTCATTTGTACTTGAAATAATTTACTTATCGAACGGATTAATTTTGGGTAAATGCTCTGAATTGCTACGCTTATCCACCCTATAAATCGTGATTGGCGAAGGTATTGTATTTTTTTGATTATTCTTTCTATTTTTTGCCAGTCGCTCTAAATAAATTGGATGAAAATTATCCGTTCAGCTATTATCAAGTTTCAGTTTTTAATTATTAATTGAAAATAGGGCTAATAATGAGCATGGAAATAGTAAACTACGCATTTCAAACAATACTCGCAGGCGTTTCGGGCAATGCCGCTTATGATAGTATCAAACTCATTCTTGGGGTACTTTTTCAAATTTAGAAACCTCTGCAAAAGCAAATGATAAAGAAAAATTTGAGCTGATTTTGCAAACTGTCATCGAGAAAAATTCAGAAATAAAGCAACAGCTAGAACAATTGCAACAAGGCAAGAGCATTAATATTGTTAAACAAGACAATGTTTTTGGTGACAATGTTGCTGGCAATAAAATCATAAATAAATAAACCATGACAGATCAAAATAATACTCATGGTGATAATGTTGCAGGTGCTAAGCATGTTCACAACTAGCCCGTATTAAGTTATGGGATAATGATGACGATGTTTCCCGTGTTTCGTTAGCACCCAACACAGGCTACCAAAGTGCAATACAAGATTTGCAGGAGGTTTATGACATCGCCCAACGCGGTGAATGCTTTTATTCCTCACGGATTATCATCTGGAAAGTGCGCGTTTGATATTGTCCCTAGATTCTGCGCTAAAACCCTTTGATTTAAACGCCAGCGAACATATCCAAAAAGCCAAAGATTTGATAGAAGAAACAGGCTATAAACGTCGTTTGCCTGAGTTGGAGTATTTGGAAGAGCTTTTGTAAATAAACTCATCTCAGCATAGCTTGGATCCTTACGGGCTTTAGTTCAACCAAAAGGAAGGTGGGCGCAGTTTTGGGTTAAAGTTGATCTAAATGGTGCTCAGATTTGCGTATAAATGTCATTTTATAGGATCAGTATTACATTTCCCACTTAATTGAAGAGGAAGTGAGCCTTCAGGCTCGCCACTCCTCCGATACCGTTAGGTGAGGCGGATGGCTTACGTGCCAAGAAAAGCCGCCTAGCCTAACGGCATCAGCGTTTGGCGAAGCTAAAGCATCACTTCCTTTTTCCTTAATTAGATGGGAAATGTAATACCCGTACTGTATTCAATACCGTTTCGTGACTTGATAGAATGGAGATGCCTTACTCCGAAATATAAGGTAAAAGCTGAAAATTGCACCACTAAGAATCATCCCAAGGAGATAAAAAATGAAAAATAGCCTACTCGCTTTACCCTTATTAACCATCTTCCTCCTAAGCTCCTGCGCGGGTCGTCATAAAGATTGTTTAGATGCAGATGCTTTTGGTCACTGTAATCAGTGGAAAGGTCAGGAGGTATCTTGTACAGAAAGGGTGCTTGGAGTCTGCACCAATAAAGGCAGACAGAAGCCGAAATAATTTTTATCACAGATAGAATAGAGAAATGAATGATAAACACTGGCATATGCCTGCTAATAAAGATAAAGCATTAATGCTTGCTCAACGACAGTTATCCGAGTTTGTCTATGATGCAATCAATCTGGAAGGTATCAATATGACCTTGCCAGAGGTGCAGACTCTTTTAGAGGGCATTACTGTGGGCGGGCATAAACTGTCAGATCAGCAAATTACCTTAAATCAGGCAAATGCGTGGAAGCAGTTATTTAGATGGATTAAAGAGGATGGTTTTTTAGTAAACAAGTCGATGGTTTGTGAGCTTCATGGTATTGCAGCAAAGGAAGAG
>JAGLBQ010000034.1 GCA_023146675.1 Cocleimonas sp.
AAAATAACACCAAAGACCTCATGATCTGCTAATTCTTTTTCTGCATCACCAATAATAAGCGTATAGCCTAGGTATTCAGCGCGAGTTTTTAATACATCAATCGTTTGCGGATGCAGTGACTCGGCAATAAAAAACTTATCCGTTTTTAGTCGGTTAGAGCGGCGACACAGTGCCATCGCTTCAGCCGCAGCAGTTGCTTCATCTAGCAATGAAGCATTGGCAATGTTCATGCCCGTTAGATCCATGACCATTTGCTGATAATTTAATAAACCTTCCAAGCGCCCTTGTGAAATCTCAGGTTGATACGGTGTGTAAGCGGTATACCAACCTGGGTTTTCCAACACATTGCGTAAAATAACAGGTGGAACCAAGGTGTCGTAATAACCCATGCCAATATAGGATGTATTAATAATATTTTCAGAGGCAATTTGCTTTAGTTGCGCTAAGGCTTCCTGCTCATTACAACTTGAATCCAGATTCAGTGCTTCATTAATACGGATACTCTCAGGCACGGTGCTATCAATCAGTGCCTCAATAGAATCTGCTTTTATAGTGGTTAGCATGGATTTTACATCAGCAGAATTGGGTCCGATATGACGCTGGATAAAATTGCTGTGCTGTTCGAGGGTGTTTAGGCTTGGATTAGGCATGGGATGAACCTGATTGTTGCTATTTGTTTTAGGAATAAGGGTTTGGAGGTAATTAAACTTTCATTCCTTCATTAAAGATAAAAACACGAAATACATAAAACGGAAAAATTGATCGACCTCGTTACTAAATTCTATTAGCTAACGTCGTGCTAAGATTTAATATTGAGGTGTTGTTTCTGCGATGAGAAATGGAGTTTCCCAACGGCATTCCCAAACGGGAGCTTGGGAACGAGATCAATTTTTTCTGTGTATTGGGTGTTTTTTGTGATGGATTATAGTTAGGATTCTGCTATTTCATTGATATATGTATTGGCATCCATGAGTTCCTTAAGATCATCGATATTCTCAAGTTTTAGCGTCACTACCCAGCCATCACCATACGGCTCACTATTAATAAGTTCTGGCTCATCATCTAATTGTTCATTGACCGCAATCACTTCACCACCCAGAGGACTGTAAAAATCTGATGCAGCCTTAACTGATTCGATAACGCCAGCAGGGTCTTCTGCTCCAAACACAGAGCCATCTTCAGGTAGTTCAACATAAACCACATCGCCCAATAACTCTTGGGCATGGTCTGTAATACCGATGGTTGCGGTGCCATCTTTATTATCTCTTACCCATTCATGTGATTTTGTATAAAGTAATTCTTCTGGGATATTTGTGCTCATTGTGTTTTTCCTTTTGCTAACTTATTTTAAATAAATGTGGATTCAGATAGTTATGTCAGGTCAATAATTTCTTAATGACATCAACGCTAAAATGTAATCTGTGAGTGATTATAGACAAGATTTACCCTTGCGTACAAAGGGTGGTTTTAGCACGCGCGCAACGATTTGTTTATTGCGTATTTCTACATGGCAGTGATCACCCGTATCTACAGGAACTCGAGCTAATGCAATGGCTACGCCTAAGGTAGGAGAGTAACTGCCACTGGTTATTTCACCTTTACCCGACTTGGTGACAACGATTTGATGACCGCGAAGTATCCCTTTACCTTCTAATACAAGTCCGACCATTTTAGTCGTAGGCTTGGCTTTTATTTCCGCTTCAAGTGCGCTGCGCCCTAAGAAATTGCGTTCTTTTGGCTCAAGTACAACCGTCCATTTCAACGCTGAAACGAGAGGAGATGTGGTGGTGTCCATATCCGTACCATAAAGGCTCATTCCTGCCTCCAGACGCAAAGTGTCACGTGCGCCAAGACCTGTTGGCTCAATGCCTGCGGCTAATAGTGTATTCCATAACGCGGCGACTGCTTCATTAGGGAGCACAATTTCAAAACCATCTTCGCCTGTATAACCTGTACGTGCATAGAATATAGTATCAATCTGTACGCCAAAAAATGGCTTTAATGCAGAGACTTGAGTTGCGCTGGCATCATCCAGTGTGGCGAGAAGCTTTTCACGCGCATTGGGCCCTTGTGCGGCAATCATTGCCAAATCATCACGCTCATTGATGTGCAAATCAAAATGAGCAGCCTGCTTATTAATCCATGCAAGATCATTTTCTCTGGTTGCCGCATTGATGACCATGCGGTAGAAATCATCCGCTAAATAATAAACAATCAAATCATCAATAATGCCCGCATCTTCATTTAACATGCAGCTATACAGGGCTTTGCCTTGTTGTTTAAGTTTGTCAACATCATTTGCTAATAAGCGCTGTAGAAAAGCTTTGCAGTCTTGCCCTGTAAAATCAACCACTACCATATGCGACACATCAAACATGCCAGCATCGGTTCTCACTTGATTATGTTCTTTCACTTGGGAGCCATAGTTAATCGGCATTTCCCAGCCAGCAAAATCAACCATTTTGCCGCCAGCTTTTAGATGTTGTTCATAAAGGGGGGTATGTTGTGGGGTAGTGTTTGACATAGTTTTAAAGCTCCAAGCATAAAAAAAGGGCGGCAGATAACGTTTATCTGCCGCCCCTCTGTCCTTTATACCTGAGATATTCCTTATAAACAGTATCATAAGCCTGTATAAGTTGATCCCCTTCGGTGGAGGTTTATTAGTGACCTCACTCTCCAGAGTCAGCCTGATCAAGAGATCATCTCTGGCAGTCCTGATACCTGAGCGTTTCCAAGCGGATTTGCGCCTTCGGTGTTCTATTTTTTATAGAAGCATTAAAAATAGAAACTCTCCTGCGAGAGATATAGCTGAAAGTGCCAACTATAATCTTATTGCTAATCATTGCAAAGCTAAAAATAATTAGAAAAGGGTATTGATGTACAGCGCTATAAACGGCATAATGCGCCTCTTATTTTAAAACAAGCCTTAGTGAGAGAATCGTTTTGCCAAATATTACATCTGCAAAAAAACGTGCACGACAGTCTGAAAAGCGTCGTATAAGAAACAAACATCAGCGTTCAGGATTGCGTACAGCCGTTAAATCAGTTGTCTATGCTATTGAAGCTGGCGAAAAAGAAACAGCTACAACTGCTTTAAAAGCTGCTGTGCCTGCATTAGACAGAGCAGTAACTAAAGGCTTGATCCACAAAAATAAAGCAGCACGTCATAAGAGTCGTTTAGCAGGTCGTATTTCTTCTATGTAGACTTGATTAAAGACTAGAAATTTTAAAAGGCTGATTTTTATCAGCCTTTTTTTATACTTGTGATATTTTTTCGTTCTAAAAAATGACCCTTGGTATCTCATTTTGAAACATATGCGCCCATATAATACTGACCACAGCCAAGTAGTTTAGGAAGCTCAAATAAATTAAGTTACAATTATTTTGTACACTAATTTAGCCTAATCTTTTCTCACGCTTTGTACTTTTTCAGAAGGGTTCGCTTGCGCTTCTAATAATTTTTCAATCCGCTCAAGCCGTTTCTCCATCATACCTGTATGCTCCTTAATCCAATGCACTTCTGCTGATTCTCCTTCACCTGATTCAAGGCTTTCTTTTTCATGCTCTTCTTGTAACGTTTCAACAACGATACCAATCATCATATTCAAGAATACAAAGGCGACAATAAAAATAAAGGTGAGGTAATAAAACCAGCTAAGCGGATATACTTTCATGGTTTCATACATAACCTCTGTCCAGCCTTCAAAGGTAGCGATACGAAACAGGGTTAACATTGATATACTGATATTGCCCCATAGCTCTTGATTAATATCAGAAAAGATAATTGAACCTACTGCAGCATAGATATAGAAAATAATAAACATCAGCAGCGACACATATCCCATCCGTGGAATCGCAGTGAAAAATGCATTTAGTAACACACGTAACTCAGGAATAATTGAAATTAAACGCAATACACGGAAGATACGGAGTAGTCTTCCTAGTAAAACGGTTTCACTGCCTTCTAATGGGATTAAGCTGGTAATAACAATAATACTGTCAAAAATATTCCATGGATCTTTAAGAAACTCTTTGATGTTCTTGCTACTAATCAAACGAATAATGATTTCTATCAGAAAGAAGATAGTAATAAGCAAGTCGAGAACAGTAATAATTTTGATAATCCACTGGGGAATACCATCATAGGTTTGCACTCCAATCATGAGTGCAGAAAATACAATAACAGTAATAACAATACCTTGAAATAAAGCATGGTTACGTAATTGAAGAAATTTTGATTGTAATGGTGCTAGCTTCATTTTTAAGATCTATTTATTGGTTGTTTTTGTTACAAATTTATTACTATAGGCTGCATTAAGATATGCAGGCAATATACTGTAAAACCTACCACTTATCTAGTTTGCAACCCTATTTCTTGAAATTGAAACCACCTATCTATAGAATGATATTTGAGTACACAAAAATAACTAAAACAACAACAATAATAATAAAAATTATACTGGGACCTCCTCAATGCACATACTTCTTCCTTCAACACTACTCACCTCCGTTGCTATTATTACCTCTTTATTTCTAAATGGTTGCGGCTCTGAAACATCCGAAAAACTAGAAATGTCTAAGTCAGAATATCTTTCTACCTTTCTTGGCTTACATACCGATTATTGCGAGAAAAAATTTGATAATCAAGATTCGTTAAAATCAGCAATTTCTGAAGATAAACGTTTTAAATTAGCAGATGGCTTTGATGGTGTTTATGAAACACATATCAATAAAATTAGCTTTGCCGTATCTCCTGAAACAGATGGTTGCACCACTGACGTTATGATCAAAAATCGTGTTGCGGGTGGTATCATCTTTAATTTTGAAGATATTAATAAAGCATTAATTGACAAAGGCTATAAAGACACAGGTAAAATGGCTAAGCGCAAAGATGTGGGCACTGACCAATCGGAAGTAACGATTATCGAAAAGAAATACCTTTCTCCAGAAGGTGAAGTGACAACACTAGATTTTCCACTAGATAAGCAAGACAAATATTACATGACGTTATTTGCAGAAAAGTTCTCTAAAATGAAAAAAGAGTTAAAGCCACGTAAATCATTGAAAATGGCTTCTAACTAACACGATATAGTATCTGAATACTTAGATACTCTATCAAGGCAAAGATATTGTACATAATATCTTTGCCTTTGAACAAACCCCTCTCAAAAATAATAAATCTGTCTTTTTTGATCACTGTTGACTATTAGTCAATATTAAAGTGGAATCGTTAACAAAGGTCAGAAAGCTACTTCCCAGAAGCTTTACCAAAAATACAGATTATTTATTTCTTAAAATATAAAAAATTGAGTAATTTTATTTTTTATGCTTGGCAGCTCAGTAAACAATCATTTTTTATCATTTAGTCTGAATTATTGGACAATTAGCCAAATCCCCTCTATATAGACAATGTGAAAAATATTTATTGTACAGAAATATTCGTTCTCAGCCAGATATTATTTAGATTTATAGTGAGGATTTACTCCCTCTCGCCCCCTCCACCAACTTAAATGCCGAAATATAATCTAGTCATCATTTTCTCTTACCTAGATTCTTAAGTCCTTTGGATTGCAAGGTATGATAGTTCAATTCACTGCTTCATTTTACACCTTAGTGCAAGGAAGTACTTCATCATGATTTTTACCCATAAATCACTTACGCCTACTGGCGTGCTTTTTTTATTAGCATTATTCTTTTCTACGTCATTAAGTGCGGCTCCACAACCTAATCTTCTATCGCCGCTTGGTATCAACACCAATGAAGCAATGGAAATAGATGCCAGTGTACCTTTTGTTGATTTATTTCGCATGTCATTACCCTTTCATGAAGCACGTCCTTGGTTGACTAAAGGAAAGGTAGAGTATGATAAATTCGGCTGGCCAAAAAGACTAAATGGAGGTGAGGCAGGAACACGTTTTGTCGCTAATATGCCGCAACAAAGTATTCCCGTTGGTGCTTATACCGTGCTTTATAAAGGAAAAGGGAAAATACGATATGGGGGTAATGCTCGTTTAATTAGACACTATCCTGGAAAGGATATTATTGTTCTAAAAGGTCGAAAGGGGAAAATCACAGGGACTCTAATTATTACCGAATCCGATCCTGATGATTATATTCGTGATATTCAAGTCATTATGCCTGGCGGAATCTGTAAAAATGATCCTTTTCGTCATATTCGCAACCCACGTAGATGTACTGCGAACAATCCATTTTTAGCCTATGTTGCACATGCCAAAGATATTGTCTTCAATCCTGATTACCTTACCTTTATGAAAAAATTCCGCGTGATACGTCTTATGAATATGGCAGGTATTACACGTAATAATCTTGCTACATGGGATAGACGACCTACTGTAGAGCAGTCTACATGGGGTGGTAAAGAAGGACGACGTGGCATTCCATTGGAAATTATGGTTCAACTAGCAAATACTATTGGTATTGATCCTTGGTTTAATCTGCCACATCGTGCTAATGATGAATTTGTCCGTGAATATGCGCGTTATGTGAGTGAAAACTTAGATCCAAAACTAAAAGCTTATATTGAATACACCAATGAAGCTTGGAACGGTATTTTTTCACAAACGCATCATATCCAACGCATGGGTGCTCAATTAGGGCTGGATAAAAACAAAGCCTATGCAGGATATAAATTCTTTTCCAAACGCAGTGTTGAAATATTTAAAATATGGGAACAAGAATTTAATGGTGTGAATCGTATCGTGCGTGTTATGGGCGGTATGGCAACTAATGTTCCCCTTACTCATATGCTACTAGGTTATGAAGATGCCTATAAGCATGTTGATTCACTTGCAATAGCACCTTATTTTCATGCGACACAGACAGCACAAAAGAAAATCGACAGCGTAGACAGTGTATTTGAATTATTACGTTCACCACGCAATAAATACTCAATTCCCAATACCATTAAGATTATTAGCAATCAGGCAAAAACAGCCGCACGTTATGGCGTAGAACTAATTGCTTATGAAGGTGGGCAACATTTGGTAGCTTATCGCACACATACCATGAAAGAAGGTCCTAATGCCTTTTTGATAAAAGCAAATAAAGATGATCGCATGGGAAAACTATATTATGAATTTCTAGAAGGTTGGAAAAAAGCAGGTGGAAAACTCTTTGTCGCCTTCTCTGCACCAC
>JAGLBQ010000340.1 GCA_023146675.1 Cocleimonas sp.
GGCAAGCTCCAGCGATACGATGCTCCGATTCCGTATGGCAGATATGCGACTCCCCGTTTCCCTTGGGTTTTAGTGGCAATGCGCCCTCAAAAAACCCAAGGGCAACTCATCTCAGCTCTTCCTCAACCCCTCAAACCGTTTGCAATTATAAAAAATAGTGGACACATTTGTATTTGGTGAAGGATACCAAACATATACTCACGGGTAACCATCCAAACGAAGGGCAAATTGGTAATGCTGAGCGAAGCCTAGTCTTAATACCCTATCTCACGGGTAACCATCCAGACCCTATGCTTTTTGAAAAACTATTTAAAGTCATCAACTTATAGCTGGCTTTTTTATATATCAAAAGAGATATACAGTACTTAGCTTTTTTTTCGCTTGAATCTGGCATATTTTGGCTGTTTTTTACACTCACATCCTGTCTGGATGATGATCTACTCTAACAGTTGATTAAGTCTATATAAAGAAAAGGGAGCAAAAAAATATTTCTTTGTTCCTGATTTATTCACAAGTTGGTAGCATTATTAGCCGTTAAAGATTAGTTTAAACAATCCATTAACCGCCCCTCGCGGTAGATCGTTTCATTGGAGGTGGCATAAGTACTTACCGTTTTACACCATGCCTCCTGTGGCGCTTTGTTTAAGCTCCACTGGCGAGCAGCATCATTATTAAAGGGTGTAATGATATCACTACAGCCCTCCTCTACTCTCCTGTTAGCCTGTCGTACTGCAAGGTTGGCATAACGCTTGCAGTATTTTGAAAATTTCTTTTTTTCGTCAAAAAAACTAACCCCTTTTAGGCGATCAGCATGACGTAAAAATCCCTTATAACCAGGTGTTCGACTATAACTTGCAGGATTATCACTAGGCTGCAAAGCAACCATATGCACGTTAGTTGAGTTATCTGCAAGCCTATCAAAATGATTATTCGTTAGTGGAGATTGTTTTTCAGCCAGTGTAATCTGCATTATTTCATCCTGATGACGAATAGCTACCCTTAGTTTTTGTGGTTGATACCCCTGTGCTGAGACTTGAACACGATAATGACCTGATTTTAGTTTAATGCCATGATAATACTTAGGTCTGATATTCATTATCTTTGTAATAGCATCTTTGGGATTGGTTATAATTGTTAGCGCATAGAGCGGGTCAGGCGGAGTAAACTTGCTGCGTGCAAAGGCTGTTTCTAAACACAACAAATTTAATAAAAGCAGGAATATTAGAGTAATTAGACGCATTTTTGTTTTTCCTAGCTTGATATAAAATATAAGATTGGGCGTTCAGAAGAGTACCTACCATTCTCTCAATTCTTTATCAAATACGCACTAAAAACATAGCCTTTTTTGGTGTCCTAAATTTTCCCGTTAATGACATAACGAATGTTTATTCGTTAATGCTTAACCTTCCCCCGCCAAGGTACAAATCTCCTTTCTAAATAACGCATGAAAATATCAATCACATAGGCAATTAAACTTATCAATATAACGCCTAAGACTACAATATCAGTGGATAAGAATTTACTGGCAACCATCACCATCATTCCCAGCCCTGATTCTGCGGCAACTAGCTCGGCGGCAACGACGGTTCCCCAGCAAACACCAATGGCAACGCGCATTCCTGTGAAAATTTCTGGTAGGGCGTTGGGTAAAATGACATGGAATAAAATCTGTCGTTTACTGGCATTTAAGGTGTAAGCAGCGTGAACTTTGGATAGATTGGTAGACATTGCACCAGAGCGGGCAGCTAGGGCGAGTATCCACACGGATGCTAAAAATAATAAGAATATTTTGGCAGATTCTCCAATGCCTAGCCATAAAATAACTAAAGGAATCAGAGCAAGTGGGGGCATTGGGCGTAAGAATTCTACAATGGGATCAAAAATACGATTCATTGTTTTGGATAACGCTAATGCAAACCCTAACGGGATACCAATGAGGCAACCTAATAAAAAGCCTGCTAATACGCGCGCTACGCTGGCGGTCACGTGTTCTAATAAGGTTGAGTTACGAAAGCCTTCGGATGAAATAATAAAAAATTGATTCCATACATCTTGAATCGGTGGCCAATAGATGGGTTTAACCCATTCAAAAATACTGGATAATACCCAAAGTAAAATCAGTGTTCCTATACTGATAAAAGTCCAGATGCGTCCTCCAGGTGCATTCACAAAAGAGGAATCGCCAAAGGTGACTGTTTTACTGGCTTTATTTTTACTGCCAAATAACTTGCTTAAAAAATTACTCACAACTCCCCCTTTGAACCCATAATTTCTTCTTCCATTCCCCAGATCATGGCTAATATCTCTTCTCTAATCTCAATGAAATCAGTTTGGGCTTTAATTTCACGACTATTGCCTGTGACTCCTTGAGCAGCAAAGGGTAGATGATATTGTTTTTCGATGCGCCCTGGTCGTGGTGCCATAACGAATAAACGCTCACCCAGCATGATCGCTTCTTCAACGCTGTGGGTAATTAGAATGATGGTTTTGCCTGTTTCTTTCCATAATTTTAATAATAATCCCTGCATTTTTTCGCGTGTTAGTGCGTCTAGTGCGCCGAGTGGTTCATCCATTAAAATTAAATCGGGGTCATTGGCAAGACAGCGCGCTAAGGCAACGCGTTGTTGCATTCCACCTGATAATTCATACACCGCTTTTGAACCAAAGTCTGATAAACCGACAATATCCAGCCAATGTTGTGTTTTTTTAGCAATGTCAGCTTTCGGCTTACCTGCCATTCGTGGTCCAAAACCGACATTTTCCTCCACTGTCATCCATTCAAATAATGCACCTTGCTGGAACACCATGCCACGTTGTGGACTAGGGCCATTAATGGCTTGATTATTAAATGAAGCCTCACCTCCTGTTGGCTCTAGAAAGCCTGCTAAAATATCGAGCAAGGTGGTCTTACCACACCCTGATGGCCCCAATATTGTGAGGAATTCGCCTGCTTTAATATCAAATGAAACATTTTTTAATGCTTCAACAGGGTCTCCCTTGGGGATTTGGTATTCCATTGAAATATTATTGACGTTAAGCCCTTCCATAGCATCTCCGTTGTTTGATTTATTATGTGAAGCTATTACCACGGAATACACCGAACCACACGGAACATAAAACATCCGTGCAGTAGGTGTATTCTGTGGTGATATTAGCCTTTAGAGGGGATCTATTTTACTTTTTCGAGGAAAGAAGCATCAATCGTTTTATCATAGGCTTCTTGTGGAAGAGATTTGGGAAGTTCTTTTTGTTTAACAAAGAAATCAGCCACTTCTTTGGTAAAGGCTTGCACGCCGCCTTGCATCCAATCTTTTGATAATTGCTCTTTGCTGCTCAAAAAAGTGAATTTGTTCAAGGTCTTAATTGCATCCTTTTCTTTCATTCCAGATGCTTTCGCCAGTGTTTTATAGTATTTAGCAGGGTCTTTTTTATAGGCTAAATTGGCATCTTCTGTCACCTGCATAAACTGTGTGACCAGTTTAGGATGCTCTTTAGCAAATTTATTGGTTGTCGCCACAATATCAAAAACTTTTAGCCCGATCGCTTCTTGCTCAGCCCCTGTCATGAGTACACTGCCATACTCTTTCATTCGATTTAATGCACCACCAAAACCACATGCCATATCCACATCACCCCGCGCTAAAGCAGCAGCGGCATCGGTATTGCTCATGCTCAACACTTTCATTTTCT
>JAGLBQ010000341.1 GCA_023146675.1 Cocleimonas sp.
TAAATCACCTTGAAAGGGCTAGGTCGGTGGAGTTTACGGAACCGACCAATTAGCAAAAAGTGGTCGGTCATAATGGTAAATATTGTGTTTTAAATAAAGGTCAATATAGGTTTGTATTTTTTATAAATAGCGATGTTTTGACCGACCCTACATGCTGAAACAGAGTCATTGATTCAAGTAAAAACGGGAATATTTTATTTGGGCATTATTGCAGGTTGCAACTGCTCAGATGATCCATCGCCAATACCATCACATACAGAATACTGTGAAGTGCGTTTTGAAATTAATAAGAACACAGCTGAAACTGCTGTTTTTTTATTGGAATAAATTGGTAGATGGTTATCATAATACCTCCCAATAAAAAAGCCGAGCAAGTCGCTCGGCTTTTTTATGTTCTGCTAGAAAACTTATGAATTAAAATTCACCCGAAGCACCTCGTGCCATAATCTCTAACATCACTTTTTTCACGTCTTTTGCTTCTTTTAATAGATTATCAGGAAGCGTTTTACCACCTGAAATCATCATATCCATATCAAGTGCGTATAACCAAAACTTACCTTGTTTATCTTCAATCATAGAAATACGGCAAGGCAGATATGCTGAGAATGCATCACTATGGTCAACCATTGTCATTGCCGTAATCGGGTTACAATATTGGAAGATCTTTAAAAAGCGTTGCTTCTTATCTGTCATTTTTTCAACTTGCACGGAAAGTGGTAGTTTACCAACCGCCATAATACCTAACTCAACCGCAGCAGAGTCCATAGCCTCTTCTGCATCATCTGGGGTCACACCCTCCTCTAATGCCTTCTTCCACACGGTGGCATCTGCCGAGTTACCTGTTTCTTTAAGCTTTGTCCACATATCGGAGTAAACTTTTCCAGCCCCAGCATCAAGCGCATTAAAGGCATCTATTTCTCCTTTAAATTTGCTATACGCAAAGCCACCACCGATTAACGCGATGATCCCTATAATTGCTAATAAATTCCATAAAAATTTCATACTTTTGCTCCTAGCCCCTATCATTAATTTTAAGCGGTTTTACATTAATGTTTCTGAAATCCATGTCCAGAAATATAATAGCAACCACATGCGGTCTATGCGGTCGCCAATTCTTTACTTACATTTTATTTATCAGTATCAATTGCTTTCATTAAGCTGAAACTTTTTACAAAAGGTCCTGCCATTTTAGGGTTCTTAACCATTGCGCCATAATCACCCACTTTGAATTTAAGTGCTCCAGATGCGTACGCTTTACCCATACCCAGCATATCACTCCCCATCACGCCAATGCCTTTCGTGACCCATTTCATCCAGTCTTTACGTGAAGCTCGCATATCCCAATCAGGAGTTTCACCATTGTAATCTCCAGCACTAATACATTCGCCATTTTCTACAACAAAAACGCCACATGGATCTTCATCATCTTTAAAGCCACAGGTAATCACCGAATTAAAGCCAATTTCTGCCAGCTTATCTTTTACATCAGGGTTACTATTCCATCCATCTTTAAGTGCATTCATCCACTCTGCTGAAAATAATTCAGACATTTTTTACTCTCCTTTATGTTTAAAAAATAACAATCAACATATTACACTATATTGCAAGGATGATAAGTGGTTTTTATGCTACATAAGACTTTCCTTATATAATAATTCTGTTTGATGATATTCCCTTAAACTAGAAATATGTTAAATTTTTT
>JAGLBQ010000342.1 GCA_023146675.1 Cocleimonas sp.
ACAATGCGCTGTAAGCGTGGTGTTAGAATTTTGACGGACTCCATGCGCATATTAAGCAGGGTGTTATTCAATTCATTATTAATTCGCTTTTGTGTTTGTGCTTGTACTTTTAGCTCATTTAATTGTCGTGCTAAAGAGATCGATATTTTGCGATCATCTTCAACAGACTCAGAAAGTAAGCTGCTAATACTGTGTAGTTCGTTGTAGCTATCCATTTCTAGACTATCCAACGATAGTTTCTCAGCCTGTTTGGAGTTAATTGTGCCTTGCTGGTTTATTGCCCACTCTAGCTCATCCAACACAGTGCAAATACAGTCATTGCGCTTATTAATATTTTGTCTTTCGCTCAGTAAAGAGCCGATTTGATCCGCCATTTGTGTATTGGCAGTAATCAACTCACTGGAAAAACCTAATAGATTGTCGATAAGATGAACAGGCACGCGTAACATGGTTTCATTTAGATTGGTGCGCTGGATTGTTGGTGCTGTTGGCTGTGGTGTGATAGGAACAGGGGGAGGTAGTATTTCTTCTAATGGTCGAAAATTCAGGCTAAATTTATTGCTTATATTGGATTTATTTGTGTTGATTTTTTCCTGCTGTTCCTCTTCTTCTTTTGTCGCAGACATGGTGTCAGTTTGATCTATTTTAATTTGCTGTTGTGCTATTGCTTTTTGCTCAATTGACTTTTCTGCTAATTGCTCTGTTGGTAAATGTTGTTGCCAATTATTTAATTTTTTATACAAGGCGGGATATTCTTTAGGTGGCGTACCCTCGGAGAGCAACGAATCATAAAGGCTTTCTAATAGATCTGCTGATTCAGTTAGTAATACTGAAAGACTAGATGGCAATATATTGTCGGTTGCATAATCGAGGATTTCTTCCAAAGGCTGACAAATATTAGCAACAGGATTAATACCCACCGTCGCACTCGTGCCTTTAATGCTATGTGCTAGCCTTGATGACTTTTTGCATATTGCTTCCAAGTCTTTGCTTATTTTTCCCTTATTGTTCTTTTCTAGTTGCGTAATATCTCTCAGTAATTGAGCAATTTCCACCACATGTTCAGGAGTTTCGCCCATATAGGCTTCTAATAATTCAGGATGTATGTCCTTATTCCATGCAAGTGCGTAGCTACTGTCTTTCTCTTTATTGTCAGGCTTATTATTTGAGTTAACACGCTCCTCAGGATTATTATTAGGCTTAATGACTGTTTTTGGTGCTTGATAAATATACCCAGAAGAGAGTTTTTTATCCCATTGTGTTAGTTGCTCAAGTAATTGTGGATAGTGTTGGGGTGGTTGGTTTTGGGTGAGCAAGCTATCAAACATTGCCTCTAAACAGTCTGATGATTCAATTAAGAGATCAGAAGCCTCTGGCGGGAGCGGTTGCTCAACAGAATAGTCTAATATATCTTCTAGCTTATGTGCAAAATGTGTGACGGCATCAAGACCAATAACTGCGCTAGAGCCTTTAATGGTATGCGCAATACGTGCGGCCGACTGGTGAGTCTCTTTGTCAGCATCGCCTGCGCTAATTGTTCTAATCAGCTCAGCAACCTCAATCACCTGATCAGGGGTTTCAAGATAGAAAGCCTCCAAAAGCTCAGGGTGTACGTCATCATCTGGGGCGAGCTTATAAGAGGATTCATGTGTATTTTTTTGTGGAGAAGCGGGGGATATTGAGAGTGAGTCAAGCAAGTGCTGTAATACATGTTGATCAATCGCAGTATTCCAGTTGCTATCAAGCAAAGAGGCTTCCAGCTCAGAGGATAACTCATCGCTCTGCTGTTGTAATGACGCTGCTAACAGCTCAATCCATGTTGTGAATAATCCCGTTGCATGCTGTTGTATTAATTGTTTGGAATCCGTGTTTAAAGCAAGCACATTATTATGCGCCCACATGACAACAGGCGTTAGCGCCTCATAACCATAAAGTTCTGCAATATCAATTAAGCGGGCAGACTCTACCTGAATAGACTGAAATCCTCGTTCTTTATCCGTCTCGGTAGCCGTTGGTAGTTGGCTAATATTCCCCAACTCCATCGCAACATCTTCCAGCTCTTCTGTTAAAAAAACCTTGGTTTCAGAGTCTAAATGCATTGGTATTACCGATAAGCTGTTTCACATTGGCATTAGAAGCGTTACTCACTTTTTTTGGCACGATGTTATTAACGGGTTCTTTTTCCAGCTTAAAGATATTAACTGACTGTACTAGGGCTTGTGAGTTTTTGACCATGCCTTTGGTTAAATCACCTAGTGTGTCCATTTCTTGACCTGTCATTTTTGTCGCCTTGATAATATCAGAAGCACGTGTCTGGAGTTTATTACTGATTGCAACCTGCTCCTTAGAAGCCTGTGCAATGGATTCAACAGAATGAGTTAGTTTATTGGTTGCATTAAGGGTCAATTGCATTTGCTCCGAAGCTTCCTCTGCCAGAGAAGAACCTGTAACAACTTGCTCAATGGTATTATCCATTGTGATCATGGTCGTGCGTGTTTCTTGTTGGATATTTTTAATCAGACTTGCGATTTGGTTAGTTGATTCACGCGAACTTTCTGCCAGTCGCTGAATTTCCTCAGCGATAACTGAGAAGCCTTTACCTGCTTCACCTGCTGATAATGCTTGCATACTGGCATTCAATGCTAATACCGTCGTGCGTTCTGTGATGGTATTGATCAGGTCAATGATATGGGTGATTTCCTGTGAGCGTTCCCCTAGGCGTTTAATGCGCTTTCCTGTCTCCTGAACGGTGTCACGAATTTCAACCATGCTATCCACGGTTTTGGATACGGACTGATAGGCTTTTTCAGTTGCCTGTGTCGTTGCATTGGCAATTTTATTGGCAGATACCGACGATGCTGCGATTTGATCCAATCGTTCAATAAGATAAGTAATGGCTTCAGAGGTCTGCTCTGCTTCTAAACGCTCTGACTTCGCTAACGCCTTAACCGTCGTGGTATGTTGGTCAACAGTTTGTGAGGTTGATTCAACCATTAGTGCAATGTCGCGAACCTTCTTCAATACCTCAGTCGTATCCATTGCCAGTTGATTAATCGCATCCGCTAACGGTCCCGTAGCATCTTCCGTTACGGTGGCGCGAACAGTGAGGTTTCTTTCACTTAGATCAGCAACTGACTCTAGCAAAGAAAATACGGAAGTATTAAGTACTTCATTTTCTTTTTGAATATGAATCTCAGTCTCATCTCTTTCATCGAGTAATTGGTTTAATGCTTCACCTAACTGTGCTAATTCATGGTTTCCTGAAATTCTTGTACGTGCGCTTTTATTGCCTCTATTGAGTTCACCAATGGTTGACGTTAATGCGTTTGTTTGTTTTGAGATAGACTTAAATACCAGATGACCTAGCCCTGCCAGTAGTAATAGGGTAAGAGCTAATAACCCAAGAAGGGTATAAGTATCAGTCGTGGATTTTTTTAGTGATTGGTTAATTAGCTTATTGCTCAGTTTGACATTTTCATCTTGAAATTTTTTAAGTGAGCGAACCAAAGGGTTAAAACGTTCATGCATTTCATTACGAATAAACAAGCCAAGATGATTTTTATTTTCATTCTTGGTGATTTTTATAAGGTCATCAAAAGCGGTTAAGAATTTGGGCACTGCTTTATTGATCGCAATAATATGTTTGTCTTTTTTTGAATCAGCTCCCACTGTGTTAGCGATAAACACTTTATATTGCTTTTCAATTGTAATGCGTGATTTTTTTAATATTTCACGCCCATCATGCCACGTGATTTTATTGGTATTGATGTTTATCATCGGCTCTCTTACCTTTCCAAGCACCGTGATTAACATCGATCCTGCCACCGATGTTCTATTCGATTTTTCGGCAATATTATTTAGCGTGTTTTTATTTTCACTTAAGGTATTAAAAACAATGAGTCCAAGAATAAGGGTTAGGATGATAGGTAATAAAACCAGCAAACCCAAACGTGTGCGTAAATTTAGTTTTTCAAAGTTAAACATGACTATTTTCCACTTGATGAGGGTTTGGATTTATTTTTTCCAAATATCTGAACGACTAGCTATTTGCCAATCTCCTTGTTTAAAAATCATCATATTGACAAGATCAGAGCCCTGATTATCATCAAGGTAATCTAATGATAGTTGCTGAATGGAAAAGCTTGAATCCAATAGTGCTTGCATAAAGCGTTTGCGATTAATATCACCTTCAATCTTATTCAATGCATATAAAACCAGTTTGCCAACAATAAAACCTTCTAGTGAAACATAGCCAAATTGATTACCTAGTTTTTCTTTTGCTTCTATTACGAGGGGGAGAGTACTATCAAGTAGGGGTACAACCTGCGTCATGATGACATTATTTTTAACATTAAACTTGACTAGCTCATCTCTAAAATTTTCTGCACCTGTAAAGGATAGTGCGCTAAAAATCCACGGATCTTTTTTATAGCGGCTATAGGCAATAAATTCGGTAATTGATTTATAAGAGCCTACCGTTACCACTATTTTACAACGCGTATTTTGTGATTTTTCCCAAGCTTTTAGAGATTTATAGCCTTTACGGGCAAAGGTACTGTTACGTTTATAAACACCGACAGGACCTATATTATTTCGTTTAGGGTTTTCACCCGTTAACGCTTTTAGTTTTTTTAGTGCCTCAATTGATTGTTTGCTATTTTTAGTTTGTTCAAGTGCTTTGATAATGCCAGTAATACCTGCCATGCCATAGGCATCATTTTGCACATAAGCGCATATCTGATTAGCCTTTACACCATTATCAAGAGCCACTTTGATAACCTTGGCTGTCTCCTGAACATAGCTGGCTCGGTAGTTAATGATAGCACCCTTGCCAGAGCGTAATAGACCCGCCCCTGTAAAGAAGCCAACCGCTGGAATATTTTGTTCAGCCAAGAGTGGCAAAGAAACCTTGGCAGTAGGAGTACCCACATTACCCGCAAAGACAAATACTTTTTCTTTGATGAGCTCCTTTGTTGCAGTAATAGTTTGTTCAGGTGTATAAGAATCATTGCGGGTTATATATTCTACGCTACGATCTTTTACTTTAGCGCCTTTAAAAGCCGCATCAATGCCTGCTTTCATTCTGATACCTAAACCTTTGGAATTACCTTTAAGCGCCAGCACACCGCCAATACGGATAGTATTGGCACTAATGCCATCTTCTGCATAGAGTGATGAACTCGTGCCTAAACTGAAAAATAATAAAAGTGATAAGCTAATCTTTAAGTGGGTTGTGAGTAGGCTCATTAATTATCTCCAGCAGATTGAGTGATAGACACATTGCTCTGTATTGCATTAAATAAAGCAGCATGATCAGCAAATAAATAGGTATGATTTTGATCGGTTGAGAATGAGTTTATCCACTCAGGATAGTGTTTATCATTGTTTTTTTTGCGTGCTATTAATGTATTAATATCACGTTGATGTGGTAAGTTATCAATAGCAATAGCGAGTGGTGGGAAATTAGGATGTTCTAGTTTTAATAAGCGCGTTGTTTTGCTGTTTGATGTCGGATTCAAGAGAAAATGCATATTAACAATAGTAAGAATATCGCCACGCAAACTGGTTACGCCCGAATACCATTTTGGCGCATTTGGAATAGGGTAAATAACTGACTGTTCGAGCACTTCCATTTTTATTCCTGACTCAATAAATATTCTTGTATTATCAATAGGATAAAAAAACAAATTATCGGTTGGTTTGTTTTTTTTATTACAGGGCGGGCTTGCGGGTAAATCATTACTTTGAGGCATTAAATAATCTTTTAGTCTGAATGATGGAGGGGGTTAAAAAACGGTTAGAGAGATCAGATAGAAGCTCTGCCTAATGATGCTCTTAAATAAGTTGAAATGCGTTAAGTAAATCATTATTAGTAAAAGGCTTCGTTATATACGCGCTAGCACCTAGCTTTTCAGCCCACATTTTATCAACAGGATTTGACTTGCTGGAGACAATAATTACGGGGATATTGCGGGTCGCTTCATTACGTTTAATCGCGCGGCAAGCGTGGTAACCGTCACCATTTTCCATAATGACATCCAATAAAATCACATCGGGCAAAATTGACTCAGCAGTTGTTATTGCCTCATTTCCTGAGTTCACTGCGGTAACATTGAGCCCAAGTTCTTCTAAAAGCAAGGAGAGGTGTTTTCTATCGGTCGCTGAATCATCCGCGATCAGGGCATTTTTTATTGATAAGTTTAACAATTAGAATTCTCCATTTAGGGTGGTATTTTTTGATTGATTTAGGCTACTAGTTAAGGAATGAAAATCCAATAACATCCCAATCTGAAGCAAAAATTCTGTATTCATAGTGTTGGATATTATTAAATATTTAGTCTAAAGCGACATCAAAATAGACAAAAGAATCACCCTTTTAGTCAAAAACAGGTTGTTTGACGAATATGTGTTTTTTATGGGGTTTCACTACCGTACACTTTTTTCTAGCCTATAGGAATTCTCACAAACGCTGTTCTAATCAGCTCTATAGATTAGACGCACTAAAAATCCATTTATTTTCAATGGTAATTATTATGTTTTTTTCGCTATTTAGCTATGATAATTACCCTATATGCTGATGATCGTTAGTTAAAATGAAGATAAAAATATTTTTTATCAACAACTTGCATGTGTTCAATAGTAATTGCAAAAAGTGTACGGTAGTGAATTATGGGTGAGATTAACTGTTTGTTTTTGTGTAAATATTATACCATCAGAGGAGAGTGATATAGCAGTAAAATGCCTTTTCTTAGGCTTGTTTTTTCTCACCGTTATGCTTAAGCTCAATCACAGTTTCCACCTTGCTTAACATACTAAGTGCATCAGGAAACCAAGGATTAAGATCTTTTTTGATAGTGGCAAGAACTTTTATTAACGTCTTATGGACATTTTCTCTGCGTTTATATTTTGTAGATGCATTAATTTGGATTGCAAAGTCCATTCTACCAGGGGTGCGTACTATATTTGCATTATTCAGTAGGACGCCCTCAGGAGTACCCTCATCACTTTGTTTGGTTGCATCAGTATAGGCTTTTAAGTATTTAGACAAACTTTGCTCTAGTCGGCGATCTTCCATAAAGCGCAGGTTGACTCGAATACCATAATTTTCATTGTACATAATGCTATCCAGACATTTAGGCATAAAGGTTATTTCTGTGCGGTCTACCATGAAATCCTCATAAAGCGCTTCTTGTAGCTCAAAAATATAGTCTACAAATTTATCCATGTCCCTTTCTTTTTCCCAATCATCTTTTTTGCTAAAAACCAGTAATACATCACCCCAACCATCAGTTAGTAAGGCATGAAGACACATATCCTTAGGGACAGAGGAATAAAAATCAAAAAGTTTACGTTCCATATTTCCGTGTTTTTTTGTTTTACTTGTTTTATCAATATTATTAATTGCTTGAAGGATTCGGTAGAGTATATTTAAGCGCATTGAGCGACGCTGTAATGAGATGGAAATCACGGCGGAAACTTCACCATCGAGATAGCCTGTTAATGGCTTAATTGCACTTTTTTGGGTCTTTTGTTGCGTGATACGCACGGGTATTGCTATTTCCCGTAGTGAGAAATGGGTAATAAATTTTTCGGTATCAGAGTCATAACCTGTATTGTTTTTCTCAAAGGAAGGGATTCGACATTTACAGGGTAGTTTTACATTAACAAAGCCAATCGCATCATATTGCCCTAATGTTGGAAAGAACTGATTTTTTTGTTCAATATGCGCATAGCCATTCCATGAACCTAACTCCATTCCTTGCTTTAAAGATAAGCCATTTGGATTCCATTCCTTTTCATCTTCTGATTTTGGATGTTCTGTGGGATGAAATGGATCAGCAACAGGGTAGTAGTTTGTCATGCTGATATAATTAACCATGACAAATGGAGACCGACTTGGTAGATCGGTCTCTGCTAATATCTGTTGTTGTGTTTCTCTGTAATTATAGCTATCGCCTAGTGCTGATAATATCAATGCATAAAAGCGGCTTGACGCATATGCATCGTCATCATGGTTATATTCTGTTCTAAAACTACTATGAATAGAAAGATATTCAATGGCGGCTAAAAACGTTTCAGGGAAGTTTTTATACTGCTTAAATTCATTAAGAATTTGATAGAGCTCATGTAATTTATAACCTGCTATTTGATCTAAGCGACGTTCTTGACCGCTATAATAGGTTTTCTCTGCTGTTGAGAAAACATCGGCAATATCTATCGCCCCCATATACTGTAAATATAGATCGGTTAGTTTGTTTTCTCTGATAAATAGGTTTTTTACTTTGGCGTGAGAGTGCTGTGTTAAATTGTATATTAAGGTAGCAATATTGCGTCTATCTGCTTTTAAACCATACTTATCATAAAGTTTATTTAGCAAGCCATTATTAGATGATCTTCCTCCTAGCCATATTTTTAGTCGGTCAAAAAAATCAATATTCCACTCTGAGGTTTCAATGAGGGAAAATGTCATTAGATTGACACAGAGTAATAAACGGCTACGAGCTGACTCACGTTCCCATGTGTAAAATTCCAGCGCTAAAGAAAAAAGCTCTCGTCCTAGACTAATATCATCATGGGTGGTTTCAATAAAGTTCTGCCATTGATAGCTTTCTTGCGTATTGCAATGAGTATTTCGATGTTCCAATAAATCAATACTACGCATGGCGGCACATTGAAAGGGAATGTCATATAAGTGCCGAAATAGCCAGCGTGGTTGTTCTAGTACTTTGCTTTGTACATTTGGCACGGGGATTTTTTCACAACCAAGCCCATACTTGTCTTGAAAATAATGGATTAATTTTGTTTTACTTTGATGATTTTTTTCAGCGTTATTATCACGTTTAAGTTTATTATTGAGCACTTCGCGAAAAAGGTAGTTTTGCAACCTTAAATCTAGCCGTTTTGTCGAGCGGAAGAAGAGCTTCTTTCCATTGCAATCCTTGTTTTCATCCCAGCTATCGCAGCTCCTATTCGCGCGCCAATTTCTAACACGCATCACCAATGGGCTACGATTAATGATATTTTCCAGCCTAAATTCCAATTTTTGCCACATGCCACCTACTCGGTCACGTGAATCTGGCGTGCTGGAGTCAAGAAATCCAATCAGATCATCACAGACCATAGCGACACCATCTAGCACAATATTATCAAGATGATTAGTGGGTATATGCATCACTTTCTTCATCCAGAAAGCACATAGTTTTAGGCGGAAATACCACTGGAAATAGTCTTTAATAGAGGCAATGCCCGTATGCAATTCTGTCACACGATCAAGGCGTACTCTGGTTTGATCAACCAATAAATTACCTAAATCTTTACCCACCACCGATAAAAATAAGGCATACACATAAGAAATCCCTTTGACACTTGCCGCGAGTAAATCACTAAAAATTTTAACCAGTAGCGTGCGGATATTTTTTTGCACGGGCTGCAATTCGGGTACTTTTTTAGTGAATTGATTAATCTCATAGAATAATTCGCTTACTAAGCGGGTGAGATCATTATTGGTATTGGAAATATAATCATCACTGAGGTTTTTAAAGACATGGCAAACACATAAATTAGCCACTTCATGGGCAATCAGTGGTTGCAAATCAGGTCGGTCAGGTGCCCAAAAGCTACTATCAACATAATTCACATCCTCCACTTTATTATTATGCAGATTGTTGCTTTTGCGACCCACGTTATCAAATAATTGCATATTCGAGGCGTATGGATAAGGAGACCAGCCATGTAGTATCAGTGGTGCTGATCTGTTTTCATTGACTTGATTGTTCTTTTCTTCTTCTGTTTGAAAAATATTGATCAAATGCAGCATATCCTTCTGGATATCATGGGTTCGCTCGGACAAATAATCAGCAAAAATACCAATATTACGCCTTCGTTCTATTAATGGGCGGGGGTAATCTTGTAAGCCATAGCTTAGTGATTTACTTAAGTTTTGCTGGTGTGTCCGTAGTATGGGAATATAGATTTTGGCAATTCTTTTTTTTATCGCATCAAACAAGACGAGTAAGGCAGCATTGTGAATGCCACTGTTTTTCTTGCTGCCACTAATCAGCCCTGAATATTCCGCTTCACGATAAACCGTCAGTTTGTCTCTGAAAATCTGAACTTTCAATATTTGCAAAGCCCTTAGCGCATGATAATGGCGTCTTTGCCCTCTTGCCCAAACATCACTCACCCATATTTCTGCAACACGAGTACAGAGTTTATTAGTGATTTGTTGCTTTTTTTTAGGCGTATCAGGCGTTGATTGATTACTTTCACTTTTTCTACTTTGGGTAATTGCAAATTTGGGCGAAGGATAGCGAATAATCGATATATTGGTTAGCTTGGTATCGGCATTACGTCCAGACAAGCCTAATTTATTGACATGTTTT
>JAGLBQ010000343.1 GCA_023146675.1 Cocleimonas sp.
AGGTGTTTTCCCTCCAATATCAGCATGATGACCGCGTGAGGCAATATAGAAAATAATATGCGCATTTTCATCATCAAAAACAGGCTTGATAACGGTAATATCAGGCAGATGCGTCCCCCCGTTATAGGGTGCATTCATGATAATCGCATCACCAGCAGCGAGTGGTATCTCTGAATGAATCACCGCTTTAATGCTTTCGCCCATCGAGCCTAAATGCACGGGCATATGCGGTGCATTAGCAACCAGAGCACCATCTGTATTGAAAATAGCACAAGAGAAATCGAGTCGTTCCTTTATATTCACTGAAACAGCGGTATTTGCTAGCACAAAGCCCATTTGTTCGGCAATTGACATAAAGAGATTATTGAAGATTTCCAGCATCACGGGGTCAACTTGCGTACCCATTGCCTTGTTTTGTTCCAAGGTTTGATAGCGCGTCACAACCAGATTACCTTGTGCGCTCATGATCGCCTGCCAACCCGTTTCAATGACATTAGTCCCCGTTGCTTCTAGAATAACCGCAGGTCCTTTTATGATTTGATCGATAATGAGTGTGTCACGCTGATAAAA
The DNA here is from genome assembly GCA_023146675.1 of Cocleimonas sp. Lineage (GTDB taxonomy): Bacteria > Pseudomonadota > Gammaproteobacteria > Thiotrichales > Thiotrichaceae > JAGLBW01. The sequence goes on from JAGLBQ010000343.1 coordinate 571, forward strand.
AGGACAGTTTTGCCATTGGTTATCCATATAGAGCTTGTAGTGTTTAGGTAAGGTCTGTTGCTGAGGGGATTTATAGTGGTTAGTGATGCGCTCACCTGCTGCAATGACTTCAACCTCAATGGATTCTATGGTTAACGATTTTTCTGGAGAGATAAAGCCAAAGCGCTGCTGATGAATCGCTTCAAACTGGCTCATAATTTCTGCCCTATGCTCAATGGGGTAATCACTAGCACGCACCTTATATCTAACCGCCAGTGATGTATCAGAGCCTTGATAACGACAATGCAAATGCCATACTGATTGACAATCTGATATTTTAATTCCTTGTTGATATAGCTTCTTTTCTCCCTGTTTTTGTAGATTTTCTCCTGCTATTGTTAGCTCTGTTAATAGCGCTTGATGTAATTCTTTTTCGATGGATTGTTGCGTGCTAATAATAGTATCAGCCAAACCCATGCCATAAGCAGATAAAACACCCGCTAAAGGATGCAGGAATATTTTTTTAATCCCCAAGGCATCAGCAACCAGACAGGCATGCTGCCCACCTGCACCTCCAAAGCTACACAGCACATAACCTGAGACATCATAGCCGCGTTGCACCGATATTTTTTTAATCGCGTTTGCCATGCTTTCTACTGCAATTTTTAAATAGCCTGTCGCCACCTCTTCAATGGTCTGAGTTGTATCCGTCTGCTGTTTTATTTGTTCGGCAAGTGCTGTAAATTGCTGGGCAACCCTATTTTTATCCAAAACTTGATCTGCATTATCACCAAAAATCGCAGGAAATTCATCAGGCTGTAAGCGTCCTAATAACACATTGCAATCAGTAATTGTCAGCGCGCCACCTTTGCGGTAAGCGGCAGGGCCAGGTGCAGCCCCTGCGGATTCTGGACCCACGCGATAACGTGAACCATCAAAGCTTAAAATTGAACCACCACCCGCCGCAACGGTATGGATCAACATCATCGGAGCACGAACACGTATTCCTGCAACTTCGGTTTCAAAGGTGCGCTCAAATTCATTATTATAATGACTCACATCGGTGGATGTGCCGCCCATATCAAAACCAATAACCTGATTAAACCCAGCTTGTTCCGCTGTGCGTGCCATGCCAACAATACCCCCCGCAGGTCCTGAAAGAATGGCATCCTTGCCCTGAAAATAATGTGCGCTCGTTAGTCCGCCACTGGATTGCATAAAACTAAGTTGCCCAGATAGACCTTGTAAAGCATCTGCAACTTGATGAATATAGCGCCGTAAAATAGGGCTTAAATAAGCATCCACAACGGTTGTATCTCCACGAGAAACCAACTTCATTAGCGGGCTAACCTCATGGCTAACGGATATTTGGGTAAAGCCAATATTATGTGCAATCAGTTTTATCTTCTTTTCATGTGCGGGGTAGCGATAACCGTGCATTAGTACAATGGCAACAGAGCGCAAACCTGTATCAAAAGCAGCTTGTAAATCGAACGTTACTTTTTTGCTATCCAGTGCTTTTAAACATTCTCCCGTTGCATTGATTCGTTCATCCACCTCAATGACCTGCTTATACAACATCTCAGGTAACTGAATATTTAAGGCAAATAGATCAGGACGGGTTTGATAACCAATGCGCAACGCATCTGCAAAGCCTTTAGTGATTAGAAGCAGGGTCTCTTCACCTTGACGTTCAAGTAGCGCATTCGTGGCGACCGTTGTCCCCATTTTTACGGCTGAGATAATGTGTGTGGGAAGTGGCTGTCCTTTTTCAATGCCCAATAATTGGTGAATTCCCTCTATGGCAGCATCCTTATAGTGCTCAGGGTCTTCAGAAAGGAGCTTATGGGTGAGTAATTCACCATTGGGTTTGCGGGCAATAATATCCGTAAAGGTACCACCACGATCTATCCAGAATTGCCATTTTTTATCGGTCATATTGAGTTGTTGGGTTTGGTTTTAATTTAAGCGTGCTGCTTGCCGTGCTGGCAAAGAGGTTGCGATGACATAGGGGGGGAATTAAATTTCCAAATAGGCATTTGGAAGTGAGGTCATTAAAATTGTATATTTAAACAGTAGGTGTCACTTTATGGAATGGTAGGCACAAAGGCATTGCTTGCAACACCTCTGCTATCAAGGTTTACTTGTTAATCATTACTATGCAAATCAGCATTTAATCCGCCCCAAAGCCCTGCATTAATTGCAATCGCTTCAATCGCACCTGTTTGACTATGACGACGATAAAGTAAACCCGATCTACCTGATAACTCACG
>JAGLBQ010000344.1 GCA_023146675.1 Cocleimonas sp.
TGTTGATTATTTTCCCTCTCAGCTTTTTAACAGTGAGGCTTTATTAGCACTGGATGCGATGCAGCAGGTGAAAGATCAACACATTATTATTTTTCGTGGTAAAGGAGGGCGTGATGTATTGCGTGATACTTTGCAGCAGCGAGGTGCAAAAGTTACCTACAGTAATGTCTATGCTAGACGGTGTCCCGCTACTAATATTAGCTTATTAAAACAGCATTACCATCAGAAAAAACTTGATATAATTGTCCTCACGAGTGGAGAGAGTTTGCAGCACTTATTACGACTGGCAAATAACGAAGAATGGATGTCTAACGTTCCTTTATTAGTCGGTAGTCAACGTATTAAGCAAAAATTTCAGCACCTCGTCGCGGGTAAACTATGGGTAGCCCCCGACCCAAGTGATGAAACAATGTATCATTATTTACAAACCCGCATGGATTCTTATCTATGAGCCAAATGGAAGGTAATATTCCCCCCGATAATCGAGTGGAAAGTCACCAAGAACCGAATGAATCAGCACAAGCATTTGATAAATTAGAAGAGCGCTCTCGTTTTGCGCTATTTATTGCATGGATAGCATTATTCTTAACCGTTATTACCATCGCTGCTGGTTATAAAAACTGGATGCAGATTAATGATCGTGCTAAACAAGCGGTTGTTGGTGTGAGTGAATTAAAACAGCAGGCGGATACGTTTGCCAAAAAGACATCCGTTATTGCGTTTAATACCGAATTACTGGCAGATTTAGATCAAAAAAGCCAAGAGCTCGATCATTCGGTACAACTTTTAGATGATGTTAAAAAGTTAACACTACATGTTGCTGAAACGGTAGAGGAACAAGCCGCTTTATTGACGCAACAACAGGAACAATCACGTGCATCAGCGCCAACTCCAAATAGTGCATGGCGCTTGGCAGAGTTGCGTTTTTTACTACAGATTGCCCATCAACGCTTACATCTCAATCAGGATAAAGATGGTGCATTACTCGCACTAAAGAGTGCTGAAACGACACTGCTCAGACTTGGCTCAACGAAGTATTTATTGGTGCGTCAGAAACTTGCCGAAGAAGTTGTTTCAGTGGAAGCCTTCCTGATACCCAATATCAGCGCAATATCACAACGTATTGCAGAATTTCTTGAAGTTATTAATGCGATGCCTGTTGACGCGGAGATTGCCAAGCAACAAAAAATCACCTTGTTGCCGAAGATTGCAGAGGAAAAGACTGGCTTTATATCCCGCATGGTATCAGGGATAAATAATGCCGTGGTGATTCAGAAATTTGATCAATCTGTGCAAAAAACAATGGGGAGTGATGAAAAAGAAAAGCTGAGAAACCTATTGCAGTTGCGTTTTGAAACCCTGCGTTTAATGGTATTACAAGGGCTGAATTATGATTATCATAAACAGCTTAAACTGATTCGTCAGATGCTGGAAAAATACTATCCCGATATTATCAAGGGCTCATTACAACAGCAATTAGATGAGCTGGACAAGGTTGAACTATCCCCGCCCCCGCCTAATATTTCAGGTTCATTAATGCTGTTAAATCAACTATCCAAATCAGGAAAATAGAGAGTAATTCAAGATGTTTTTATACGCTTTGCTTTTATTAACCATCGTCATTGCCATGTTCTGGCTTGCCAGTTTTATTCTGCGTCATGCAGAAACAGTCACGCTTACTTGGGGAACATGGGGTAGTTATACCGTAGAAAGCACCAATTTATTGATTGCATTACTATTGGCCTTTATGGTTTTCTATTTTTTGATATGGCTATTTAAAAGCCTTATTGGGATGAAAAAAAATCTCCTTAACTATCGTTCCAGCCGCCTGAGCAATAAGGCTGGGCAGAATCTAACGCAAGGATTAATGCAATTTACCTCAGGGCATTGGGAAAAATCAGAGGTTTTATTACTACAAAATATAGACCATGCAGAAACCCCGTTATTAAATTATTTAGCCGCAGCACGTGCAGCCAATATGCAAGAGAACTATGATCAGCGTGATCAATATCTAAAAAAGGCGGCAACAACAGGTGATAATGCACGTCTAGCTGTTGCTGTTTCGCAGGCAGAAATGCAGCTCAGCAGTCAGCAGATAGAACAGGCGAGAGCAACATTGGTTCATTTGTTGGAGTTATCTCCCGCCCATCCTTATGCAACCAAATTATTAGCCAGCGTTTATTATAAGCAAGAAGACTGGAAGAATTTATTTGAGCTATTACCTAAACTAAAAAAGCAAAAGCTGCTTAGTGATGTGGTGCAGAAAAAATATGAAGCGGTTTCTTTAGAAGGAATTTTCCAATCAGCCGCATTAAAAAATCAACCTGAAAAACTGCATCTTTTATGGAAAAAACTACCCGCAGGCGTCAAATCTAAGTCACAAGCAGTCTTGCATTATATTGATGCACTCATTGCTGTTGATGACACTAA